>NZ_JBEYXJ010000043.1:0-65057 GCF_040645015.1 Streptomyces sp. NPDC046881
GGGGGGGGGGGGGTGGGGGGGGGCGCCCCCGGCCCGGGCGGGCGCCGCGCGCGCCCCCCCCGGGGGCCCGCGGTGCGGGGGCCGCCGCGGATCACACGCGTGTGTCGTTGCCCGTCATGACCGTGTACTCGATGTCCGGGAAGTCATCACGCGGGGCTTCCTGCGAGGTGACGCTGCCGACCCATCCGAGCAGGAAGGCGGCCGGCACGGAGACCAGTCCGGGAGCCTGGAACGGGTACCACGCGAAATCCTCTTCCGGCCACAGCGCGTACGCGGTCCCCGAGACCTCGGCCGAGAAGGCGGCGAACAACGTGCAGAGGATCAGTCCGCTGTAGACGGACCACAGCAGGCCCCGGCGGTTGAACCTCCGCCAGAAGAGGGAGTAGATCAGCGCGGGGAAGATGCACGACGCCGCGACGTTCACGGCGAAGTTGAACAGGAACTCCACCTGATAGTGGCGAGTGGCGACGGACAGCGACAGTCCCACGGTGCACAGGAGCACGACGACCAGGCGCAGGGCCCGTACCTCTCCTGTGTCGCTGCGCCGGCGCAGGTGCCGGGCGAACACGTCGTGCGTGAGGGAGACGGCCGCGGCGAACGTGACACTGGTTACCGCGGTCAGCACGGCGAGGAAGGTGGCACACGCGATCACGGTGACGAGTGTGACGCGGCCTGACGAGCCGTCACCGAGTACGCCGGAGGCCAGCAGGAGCAGGGCTGACTGTCCGTTCCCGTCCGCGGCACCGATGGTCCTGCTGCCCACGATCGCCGCTGACGCGAAGCCGGCCGCGATCAGGAGGACGACGAATGCGCCGACCAGGGCCGAAGCGATGCTGACCGAGCGCCGTGCCGCCTGTCCCGAGCGGGAGGCGCCGATGCGCAGGAGCAAGTGCGGTGTCACGGCGGTGCCCAGAATCACGACGATGTGCTGGCCGGCGACGTTGAGCGGTCCGAGGCCGGTCCAGTACGGCCACAGCCCCGGCTTCAGGTACTTGTCCGGCGCCACGCTGCGGTTCACCGCGGCGGTCAGCAGGTGACCGGGGTCCCACTCGAACTTCCCGAGGGCCAGCAAGGTGACCACCGCGAGCGCGATCAGGGTGACGGGCACTTTGACGACCTGCATGAACGTGATGCCTCTGAGGTCGCCCACGGTGGCGAAGAACGCGACGAGGCAGCCGATCCAGATCGTGCAGATCACCTGGGCGGCGTCGGTGGAGATGCCGATCAGGAGGGACACGCTGATTCCGGCGGCGCGTAGCTGGACGGTGATGATGGGAAGGGTGATGACCAGCGTCACCAGGGCGGCGGCGACCCGGGGGGCCGATCCCGATGCGCGGAGCCCGAACAGGCCGCCGAGTGTGTAGCGCCCGGTGTTGCGGATCTGCTGAGCGAGAAGCAGCATGACCCCGAGGGTGAGCAGTACGTCGACGGCGGTGGTGAACCCGTCGTATCCGAACAGCGCGATGCCGCCCGGGATCGCCAACAGGGCGACGGCCGATATCTGTTCGCCCGCCATGGCGAAGCCGTTGAGGACGGGGGGAAGGCGCCGGTCCGCGACGTAGAGCCTCTCCGGGTCGTCCTGGTGGTCCGTGACGAGTGCGAAGAGCCACAGCAGGGAGCAGCTGACGAACAGGAGGAAGGCGATGATCACGGGCCGCCTGGCGGCGGAGCCGATCGAGTCGAGCGTTCCCGAACTCAGGATGTCCACGAACACTGCCTCACCGCCCAAACCCGTTGGCGGTACCGGGGGTTCTCTGTCTCCCGGCCTGGGGCACGCCCGATGTGAGGCGCCGTTCGAGGGGATCGCAGACGCGCGCGCAGCGCCGTTCGTACCACCAGGCGCTGGCGGCGAAGAGGACACATTGCAAGATGCCCCACGCCACCCCGAACGTGAGGTGTCCGGCCACTCGCACGGCAGGGATGTCCGTGGCCGGGAACAGCGCGACGGCGGCCGCGAGAGGAACCGCGTTGACGGTAAGGAATGTGCGTCGGGTGGCTCGCAGGGCCTGACGGAGCTCGTCGCGCGAGGCTCGGCGGTTCTCGGGGGGTGTGGGGATCAGGGATGAGTGCACGGAGATCTCCGGCCAGTGAGGTGGGTGACCACGACGCACGGATCGATAGGAGGCGGAGGCACAAGCTCGGGCCGGTCGTGTCGCCGTAGGCGGGATGTGGTCAACGGCTTGGTGCGCACTCCGCCGAGGACGACGGGTGCGGCGGCGGATGTGCCCGTCCACGTGGTGGACACAGGTGCGCGGCGCTCACCCCTGGGTCGAGGGCGAGGAGCTCGCAACTGCTGTCACCCGGGGCAGGGCGCCGGAGTGACTGGGGGCACGTGGGAAGGCTCCGTTTGCCACATCCTCGCACTTGTGATGCGAGCATGACAGATACGGAAGCTCGGCGCCGGTTTCGGCGCGGGCGGTGGAGCGTCAGGGGGTGGGGCGCCCGGCGGACACGCCGGATCAGGTCAGGCGAGGTTCAGGTCAGGCGAGGTACGGGTAGTCGGTGTAGCCGCGCTCGTCGCCGCCGTAGAAGGTGGCCCGCTCCGGGGAGTTGAAGGGGCCGCCGAGCGCCAGTCTGCGCGGCAGGTCGGGGTTGGCCAGGAACAGCGCTCCGAAGGAGATCATGTCTGCGATGCCCTCTTCGACCAGGGCGAGGGATTCCGGGCCGGTGGGTTCGGGAGCGGTGTGGGGGTTGAGGATGAACGCCGAGTCCCACTCCTTGCGCAGTTGCTGGGTCAGCGTCCGGTCCGGGCCCTCGACCAGGTGCAGATAGGCGGTTCCGAGGGGGTTGAGAGCCGAGACGAGGGCTGCGTAGATCTCGCTCGGCCGGGACTCGGAGATGTCGTTGGAGGTGATCCCCGGGGACACGCGCAGGCCTACCCGGTGGCCGCCGATGGCGTCCGCCACGGCTGTGACGGTCTCGACGGCGAACCGTATCCGGCCGGCGACGTCACCGCCCCACCCGTCGGTGCGCAGGTTGGTGTTGTCGGCCAGGAACTGGTGCACCAGGTAGCCGTTGCCGCCGTGGATCTCGACCCCGTCGAACCCGGCGGCGACAGCGTTGCGTGCGGCGGCGGCGAAATCCGCGAACGTCTGCCGGATGTCCTCCTCATCCATCTCCCTCGGGGTGACGAAGTCCTTCGGTCCGTCAGGGGTGTACACCCGTCCGTTCGCCGCGACGGCCGAGGGGCCGAGGGGGACGAGGCCGTCAGGCAGCAGGCTCGGGTGGCCGGCCCGCCCGGTGTGCATCAGCTGGGCGAAGATCGTGCCGCCGCGCCGGTGCACAGCCTCGGTGACCTTCACCCAGGCCTCCGCCTGCTCCGGGGTGTGCAGTCCCGGGGTGCCGGGACAGCCCTGCCCCACCGCCGAAGGCCGCGTCCCCTCGGTGATGATCAGTCCCGCTTCGGCACGCTGGGCGTAGTACGTCGCCATGGCCTCGGTGGGAGAGCCGTCGGCGCCGTACGCACGGCTCCGCGTCATCGGGGCCATCACGATGCGGTTGGCCAGACGTCTGCCGCCGAGGTCGACGGCGTCGAATGCGGTCGTCATGACGATCTCCTCAGAGGGGATGGTGGTGCTGCGAGCGGCTTGACCGGAGCCGCATCGCCCGGCAGTCGGTGGTACGGCGGAAGTCGTCATATGACGTACTGGTGGACGTGCTGGTGGACGTACTGGTGGCTGATCCCGGGCGGCGTCCACCCCGGCACGCGGTTGCCGCGGACGGAGCGGGCCGCACCCGCCTCGTCGGCCGGGGGGCTGGTGAGAGCGGGGAGCGGAGGCGCGTTCGTTGTGCTGTCTTCCGGTCGGTGAGCCACAGGAGGCGGTCGGCGAGCCGAAGGAGGCTGACGACCTCCGTGCGTCCTTGCGGCGGTCCCGGCGGAGCAGCACCTGCTCTCCAGCCCGAGTCCGCCCTCAGGTACGTCCCTGAGCGGCGCACCTCCGGGGCAACGCGAGCCCAGGGCCGGCATCCGGTGCCGGGCGATCCGGCAGGACGAGACGGGCGTAGACCGTCTTGCCGCAGGGCCGGGGCACGGCGCCCCACGACTGCGCCAGCTCCTCGACCACCTGGAGCCCGTATCCGCCCCGGGCGCCGCGCCGCTCTGCGGGAACCTTCGCCGGCAGCCGGGCGTCCCCGTCGTCGACCTCGACGACGATCGATAAGCCGAGCGCCGCGAGGCGCAGTTCTCCGGGGGAGGTGGTGTGCCGCAGCGCATTGACCACCAGCTCCGAGCTGACCAACACGATGTCGTCGAACACACCGGCTTCGGCGGGGACCCCGTTCCGTACCGCGAAGGACACGACCGCCTCGCGCACGGCGCGGCGCACGTCCGCGGCGACGACAGCCCCGCCGGCCAAGGGGAACCGACACAGCGTGGTGCCGGCGGGCACTGTCGTCGTCACGGCCCTCACCTCCTGAAGGATGGCCTCCGCCCCTTTCGAGGGGCGTCACCCAGCATGTACGGATCACCACGCCGTGGACATGTGCGCAGGCACAGGTTCGCGGGCCGGGACAGTGGATTCCCCCATAGGGTGAACAATGACCGCGTAGGTACTGTGCCGGGATATTCGACCTCAGAAGGCAGGTACCTCATGAGCAGCCGCCACGACCACCTCGTTGATCTGCCCCTCGCCGGCTCGGTGATCGCCACGGGATTCGACGGCTGGACCGAAGACATCCATCGCGACTTCGAAGCCCACGCCCACGACGGACATGTGGGATCCCGCCTGCTCAGCGAGACCGACCGGGTCCGGGTGTGGGAGATCAGGCTGGCCCCGGGACAGCGCTGGCACGCGCACCGCCATGTACTGGACTACTTCTGGACCGTGGTGGACTCCGGGAAGAGCCTCCAGCACACGTCGGACGGCACCACCCGGATCGTCGAGTACGAGGCGGGCGAAACCCGGCACTTCCAGTTCGAGTCAGGTGCTTACCTGCTGCACGACATCCAGAACATCGGCAACAACTGGCTCGTCTTCACCACCGTCGAGTTCCTCGACGGTGCCAACGAGCCGCTCCCCCTGCGCCCCTCCTAGCCAGGTGCGGGCCCCGGGCCGCCCGCCCCGCCCCGGTCCCAGAGGCCTCCGGGTCCGTGGCATTCTCCCCCGCGAAGGCGGCGCCGTAGGATCACCGCACGCGCTGTGCCCGATCGGGTGAGAGTGAGTACGCCATGCACCACAAGAGCGACAGGCTGCCCGGCGTCGATCCCTCCCGGCGCGAAGGGCCCGGGCAGGTGGACCTCCAGCGCTGGGTGGACGGCATCGCCGCCATCGCCTCCGCGGTCAACCGTCCCGCCTCCCTGCCCGAACTGCTCGACCTGGTGGCGGAGACGGCGTGCCGGCTGATGGGGTACGAGTTCTGCGCCGTCTTCCTCCCCGACCGGCAGCGGGACGTCCTGGTGATCACCGGCTCGCACGGCCTGTCGCGCGACTACGTCGACGGCGTCAACTCCGATCACCCCATCGCCATCCAGCCGGGGGCCGACGCCGCTCCGTCCAGCCGCGCCTACCTGACCCGGCAGCCGTTGCAGGTCAGCGACATCTCGACGGACGCCGCCTTCGTACCGTGGGGCGGGGTCGCCCGCGAGCAGGGCTACAACTCGATGATCTCGATTCCTCTGATCGTCGCGGACCAGGTGCTCGGCACGCTCAACTGCTACACCCGTGCCCGGCACCGCTTCGGGACCGAGGAGGTCGATCTCCTCACCACGCTGGCCCACCAGGCCGCCACCGCGCTCACCACGGCCCGCTGGAGGGCCGATGAGGCCCGCAAGCTCAGGGACCTGCGGAAACTGAACGAATCCCTCGAGGAACAGCACCAGCTCCTGCGCCAGGGCGAGGAGATCCACCAGCGGCTGACCGGGGTGGCGCTGCGCGCCGAGGGCGTCGCCGCCGTGGCCAGAGCCCTGAGCGAGCTGCTCTCCCGGCCGGTGCTCATCGAGGACGCGGCGGGCTCCGAGCTGGCCGCGGTGCCCTACGACAACAGGGTGCCCCGGGCCCCGGGCCCCGTCGCGCGCGAGAACGAGGAGCTGAGCCGGCTCCTGGACACCGTCCTGCCCCGCGGCAGGCCCGTCGAGGTCCCCTCCTGGGAGGGCGCCGCCGGGGACGCCGCCACCGTGCTGGTACCCGTCGCGCTCAGCGGCGAGGTGGTGGCCCGGATCTGGCTGACCGGTTCCGCGGGCCGGCTCGGGCCGCTGGACCACCGGGCGCTGGAACAGGCCTCGACGGTCCTGTGCCTGGAGATCCTGCGCACCCGGGCCGCCCTGGAGGTCGAGTGGCGGATGGCCGGGGAACTGGTCACCGACCTGGTGACCGCCAACCAGGCCGTGCTGGGCACCGCCGCCGCACGGGCGCAACGTCTCGGTCACGACCTCTCCGCCCCCCACGCCGTCTTCGTCCTCCGGGACGACAGCGGCGAGGGGCGGCGCACCTCACGTGTCCTCAACGTGGTGCGCAGCGTCGCCCAGCTCGTGCGTCCCCTCCCGATGGCGACCACGATGGGCGACTACACCGTCGTCATGTGGCCGGCCGTCGACCCGTCGTCCGACGAGCTCCTGCGGGCCGCCGACCGGATCGGCACGGCCGTACGGCGGGCCCAGGCCGACGCGCACGTGCGCGTGGCGGTCTCACCGCTGTGCCACACGCTCTCCGACTATCCGCGCGCCTTCCGGATCGCCCGTGGCGCGCTGGAGATCTCCGGGCTGCTGGGAAGCCCCGAGCGGACGGTCACCCTGGAGACGCTGGGCGTCCACGGTCTGCTGCTGCAACTGGAGGACACCGGCGAACTGGTCCGGTTCGCGAGCGACGCCCTGGATCCGCTCCGGGCGCACGACACCGCTCGCAACACCAACCTGGTGGAGACGCTGGCCGCCTACCTCCGGCACGATCTCAGCACGGCCCGCACCGCGGAGGCCCTGTACGTCCACCCCAACACCGTGGCCCTCCGGATCCGGCGCATCGAGTCCCTCCTGGGCAAGTCGTTCGCCCGGACCGAGGACCTGGTCGACATCACCATGGCGCTCATGGTGGACCGTGTCGCCCGGCTGTCCGGGTCCTGAGCAAGCGGTGTGGGGACGCACAGCACTCACGTCCTCTGCTGTGCGGGCACCCATAGGCCCCGGCCCCCGGCTTCGAGGAAGGTGAATGCTCCCGGCCCTGCGCGGTGGCCGACACCGCGACTGTGAGAGCCGGCCTGATGGTCTGTGGAGTGGATACATGACTGACGTGCAAGGGCGACGAGCCATCGTGGTGGGCGGCTCTCTCGGAGGCCTGACGACCGCGCTCCTGCTGCGTGACGCCGGATTCGACGTCGACGTCTTCGAGCGCACCGACACTGTGCTGGACGGTCGGGGGTCCGGCATCGTGCTCCAGCCGGACACCGTGCGGTGGATCGTCGAACGGCACGCGGAGACCTCGCTCGAAGCGATGAGCACCGAGGCGTCCGTCGTGCGCTATATCGGCGCGGACAACCGGATCGTGCACGAGGAGCCGGCCGGCTGGCGTTTCACCTCCTGGACGACGCTGTACCGGATCCTCCTCGGCGACTTCGGTCAGGACCGCTACCATCTGGGCGAGTTCGCGGCCGGCGTCTCCCAGGACGCGAATGGGGCCGTCGTCCGCTTCACGAGCGGCCGCACCGAGCGCGCGGACCTCATCGTCTTCGCCGACGGCATCTCCTCCACCGCCCGCCGCCGGCTGCTGCCCGAGGTGACACCGGTGTACTCCGGGTACGTGGGGTGGCGCGGAACGGTGCCGGAGGGCCGGCTGTCGCCCACGACGCACGCGCTGATCGCGGACGCGCTCGGATACTCCTTCGGCCCCAGCACCCACATCTGCATGTACCCGATCCCAGGATTCGGTGGCGAACTGGACGCCGGGAAGCGGCTGCTGAACTACGTCTGGTACCGGAACGTGCCGGCCGGTCCCGACCTGGACGAGCTGCTCACCGATGTCGCCGGCTTCCCGTGCCCGGTGTCGGTACACCCGGGCCGGGTGCAGGAGAGGTTCGTGCGCGAGATGCGGTCGGCGGCCGCCCGTGACCTGGCGCCCGCCGCCGCGGAGCTGGTCAACTGTACGGAACAGCCCTTCCTCCAGGTGGTCCTGGACGTCGAGGTTCCGCAGATGGCGTTCGGGCGGATCGCGATCCTCGGCGATGCGGCCTTCGCGGCCCGGCCGCACGCGGCGGCCGGCACCGCGAAGGCCGCGGCGGACGCCTGGACGCTGGCCGACGCGCTGCGGGCCGCGGACGGGGACGTGCCGCGGGCCCTGGAGGGCTGGCAGGAGGGCCAGCTGAAGACCGGCAGGGCTCTGGCGGAGCGGGTGCAGGCGATGGGCAGGCGTTCACAGTTCACCAACGACTGGGATCCCGCCGACCCCGAACTCCACTTCGGTCTCTACGGGCCCGGCAAGTGACCGCGGGCCGCCGCCGGCACACCGGCGTGCCCGCTGCCTGACGCCCACGAGGTTCGTCGTATCAGGGCGGGCAAGGGTGCGGACAGGTACCGGAGCGTGACCGCTGAACGGGGCGGCGGCCGATGCGGACGCGGGGCGGAGGCTTCCCGAGCGCCGACCGCTTCGCGCCCGCCCCCTTGCCCTGGCGGGCGCGAAGCGGCTCAGCCGCGGTCGCCAGGTGTCGGCCGCGGCGCCGAAGCGGTCGGCCTGGACCCGCGGGGGGGCAGGAGGCCGCCGTCGCTGTCGGTCGGGAAGCGTGGGCGGTCCTTGACTTCCGTGGTTGCCGTCAGGGGCCTGCTGCCGAAAATCGAGAGGCCGGGAAGCAACGGCTTGAGCTGTCGGCCCCGCACCGCGGGGTGGTGCTCATTGGGCCCGGGGTGACACCGGCCTCATCCTGTGAGGGTGTCCTTGGTGCGTTCGGCAGGTCTGCAGAAGTTCCGGCAGACGGTGGAGGTTCTCGGTGGAGACGCGGTGGCGTACGCCCGGCGGGCGGGTCTGCCCGTGGAGGCGCTCGACACGGACGAGCTGCTGGTCGAGAGTTCGGCGCTCGCCGCCGTACTGGAGATCGCGGCGGCCGATCTGGACTGCCCGGACCTGGGACTGCGGGTCGGTGAGGCACAGGACTTCCGGATGCTGGGCCCGCTGTCGGTGGCCATGCAGCACTCGCCGTCGGTCGCCGAGGCGCTCGAGTGCACTTCCCGCTACCTGTTCGTCCACGCGCGGGACCTCAGTGTCGCGCTCGTCGACGACCCGGAGGGCGCCCGTGGGGTCGTGGGGCTCCAGTACTCGCTCGGTGAGGGGGTGCGACCGCTTCGGCAGGCCACCGACATGACCGTGCTGTTCGTGCACCGGGCACTGATGTTCCTCGTGAACGGCGGGTACGGGCTGAAGTCCGTCGACCTGCCGCACCAGCCTGTCGCGCCGCGGTCGCGCTATGAGGAGGCCTTCGGCGCCAGGGTCCGCTTCGGCCGCGCCCATGCGCTGCTGCGGGTGCCCACGGCCTTGCTGTCGCGGCCGCTCGAGGGGATCGACGACACCGTGCGCGAGCTGGCCCTGGCTTTCCTGTCCCAACGCCCCTCCCCGCCGGGACCGGTCGCGGCCTCGAAGGTTCGCGCGGTCATCGACCAGTCGCTCGGTACCGGTCCCACCGAACTCGTGGATGTCGCCCGGGTCCTCGCCGTCCACCCGCGGACCCTGCAGCGCCAGCTGGCTGCGGAAGGGGAGTCGTTCGCCTCGCTCCTCGACTCGGTCCGCCGTGCCCGGGCCCGGATGTACCTCACGGAGACCGACATGCCACTCGCGCAGGTGAGCAACCTCGTCGGCCTTGCCGAACAGTCGGTCCTCACCCGCTGCGCCCGGCGATGGTGGGGCCGCACGCCTACCGCCTTGCGGCGTGAGGCCCGAGGGGTCCGCTGAGGCGCCGCCCGGTCAGCGGGCCGGGGAGGTGAGGGTGACCTCGACGATGTCATCCTCGTGGAGGCCGCCGGCGACCACCCTCCCTTGGTGCTCGGCGACACTGGTCACGAAGCTGTACGAGCCGTCGTCCGTACGGAGGTCGTGGACGAGCCGGCCGGAGAGGTCGAAGGCCATGGCCCAGGCAATCGGTGTGGGCTTGATGTGCACGGCCCGGGGCAGATTCCACATCAGGAGGCGGAGGAACCCCGGCAGGGGGAGCAGTTTGTCGAGCAGTGTGATGCGGGGCGTGGCGATCGACACCCACACCAGCCGGTCGCTTCCCAGGCTCATGTTGTCGGGCAGGCCGGGGAGGTTGTCGACGAACGGTTCGACGGTGCCGGCCTTCGGCCCGGTCAGCCAGTAGCGGCTCACCCGGTATCCGGCGGACTCCGCCACGAGCAGGTGCGAGGCGTCCGGGGCCAGCACCAGGCCGTTGGCGAACTTGAGGTCGTCGCGCAGAACGATGACGGTGCCGTTCACGTCACGCCGGACGAGCAGGCCGGTGCAGGAGTGTTCGACGATGTCGCCGAGATAGTGCCGGAGGTCCCAGCGGCGGGTGGACACGGTGAACCAGATGGTCCCGTCCGGGCCCTCGACCACGTTGCTGGCAAATGTGAGCGGGCGGCCCGCGACGGCGTCGACGAGTACCTCGACCCTCCCTTCGGCGGACATGCGCAGCAGTCCCCGGTCGTGGTCGCAGACCAGGACGCTGCCGTCGGTGGACGGTTCGAGTCCCAGCGGCCGGCCGCCGGTGTTGCCCACCGTCGTGCGGGTACCGGTGGCGGGGTCGACGCGCACGACGCTGCCGTCGCCGAGGCCGACGAGTACGCGGCCCTGATCGTCGAAGATCACGTCCTCGGGGCCGTGCCCGCCTGTCGCGAGCCGTCGGGCAACGGTGAAGCGGCTTGTGAGGGCGGTTCGTCCCTCGTCGGCCGGGGCCGGGGGCGGGGTCCAGCGACGGGGGGATATGAGGCGGCGGGTCAGGGTCACGACAGGCTCCCTACCTGGGCGTGGGCGACGGCATGGGGCATGCGCCGCGCTGCGGAGATGATGCGCCGGCAGCGCAGTTCGAGCAGGACCACGGCGATGCCGAAGAAACGGAACTGTTTGTTGGTGGTCTGTTTGGCCAGGTACCGCTGATAGACCTGCTGGGCGATGACGGCGACGCGGAACAGGCCGAAGACCTGGTACCAGGCCCATTCGCTGTGGGTGACCGTGGTGCCGGTACGCGCGCAGTAGTACGCCACGACCTCTTCACGGGTCATCATTCCGGGCAGATGGGTGGGCTGGCGGCGGAACGCCCGCATGAGTCTGCCGTCGTCGGCCTGCACCCAGTAGCCGAGGCAGTTGGCCAGGTCCATGAGCGGGTCGCCGACGGTGGTGAGTTCCCAGTCGAGCAGGCCGACGGGCCGGGTCGGGTCCCCCGGGTCGAGCACGATGTTGTCGAACCTGAAGTCGTTGTGAACCAGGGCGTGCGCCCGGTCGGCCGGCTGGTGGGCGGCCAGCCACTCCATGACCCGCTCGAAGGAGCCGACGTTCCGGGTACGGGCCTTGCGATATCGCTCGGACCAGCCCTCGACCTGTCTGCGCACGTACCCGTCGCCCTTGCCGAGATCCTCCAGGCCGGTGGTCGCGAGGTCGACGGCGTGCAGGTCGACGAGCAGGTCGATGACATTGCGGCACAGGGCGGCGGTCCGCTCACGGTCGAGGATGACCCCGCGCGGCAGTTCCCTGCGGGGAATCTCGCCGACGAGCCGTTGCATGACGTAGAAGGGCGTGCCGATGACCGTCGGGTCCTCGCACAGTGCGATCGTGCGCGGCACGTACGGCAGGAAGCGGCCGAGCTGGGTCTGGATGCGGTGCTCACGGCCCATGTCGTGGGTGCCCTTGTGGTGGCTGCCCTTCGGGGGCCGGCGCAGGATGAGGTCGCCGTCCGGGTAGCGCAGCAGGTACGTCAGGTTGGAGACGCCGCCGGAGAACTGCTTGACCTGCGGGACCACGGACAGGTCCACCTCGGTGCCGGCCGGCGTGGCGTTCGCGGCGAGCCAGCCGGCCATGGCGGCGACGTCGAAGGCGTCCTCGTCCCGGACCGGGCGAGCCCCGGCGACGTCGCTGCCCCGCTCGTCGCCGACGGTGCGGGAGGTGCCCCCGTTCACGTGAGCCTCCGGACGACGCTCAGGGGCAGAGCCTTCAACGCGATCCCGATCGGTGCCCACGGCCAGGCCGGCACGTACGCCTTGGTGCGGCGCTTCTCGATGGCCTCGACCATCGCCCGCACACCGGTCTCGGTATCGGTCATGAACCGGGTCTTCTGTACGACGTGGGCGTTCATCTCCGAGCGGATGTAACCGGGGTGGACGACCGAGACGTCGAGGCCCCTGATGTTCTCCGACCGCAGGCCCTCGGCCAGGGAGGCCAGGCCTGCTTTGGTCGCCGCGTAGGTGGTCATGGACCTGCGCATGCCGCGGAGGGCGGACATGGAGGAGATGAGCACGAGATGGCCGCGGCTCTGCCGGCGGAAGATCTCCAGGGCGGCCTCGGTCTGGGCGAGCGCTCCGACGAAATTGGTCATGGCCGTGGCCAGGTTGGCGTCGCTCCGCCCCGTCCCGATGGGGGCTCCCCTGCCGATGCCGGCGTTGACGACGACCCGGTCGATCGCTCCGAAGTCCTGTGCGAACGCGTGGAACACGGATGCGACCGCAACGCTGTCGGTGACGTCCAGGCCGGTGGTGGCAACGCGCCGGCCGGTGGCCGAACGGATCTCCTGGGCAAGGAGGTCGAGCCGGTCCGTGCGCCGCGCGCACAGGGCGAGGTCGTAGCCCAGGGCGGCGAACTGGCGGGCCATCTCCTCACCGAGCCCGGAACTCGCGCCGGTGACCAGGACGACGCCTTTGCCCGTACGGTGTCTCATACTCGCTCCTGTCTTCCTGGAGTCGGCTTCTTCTTCAGTTCGGCCCGGCGGAGCTTCACGCCCGCGGCGGCCATCCGGCGGTCGTAGAGGGGACGCGCCAGGCGCTTCGTCCAGTACGCGAGCCGTGCTGCCCGGTCGGGCAGGATCAGGAAGCGGCGTGTGTCGACGCCGCGCAGCACCTGGGCGGCGATCTCTTCGGCCCCCAACGGTGCCCGCGCGATCAGCTTGGACGCGACCTCGTCCATCAGCGGGTCCTCTCCTCCCAGTGAGGAGGCCAGGTTCGTCCGGAAGAACGAGGGGCACACCACGCTGACGTCGACGCCCCACGGGCCGAGCTCGTGGCGCAGGGTCTCCGAGAGGGCGACCACGGCCGCCTTGCTCGCGGTGTACGAACCCATCGCCGCCGGGTGAACCAGTCCGGCGAGGGAGGCCACGTTGACCACGTGGCCATGCCCCTGGCTCTTGAACAGCGGGGTGAAGGTGCGGCAGCCGTTCACCGCGCCGAGCACGTTGACGTCGAGCACCCGCCGCCAGTGCGCGTCGTCAAGGCGGTCCACGCGCCCGCCCGCGGCGATGCCCGCGTTGTTGATCAGCACGTCGAGCCGGCCGTACTCGACGCGCACGCGTTCCAGCGCGTCCGTCCAGTCGCCCGACGAGGTGATGTTCAGGCGCTGGTACAGGGCGCCGTCGGGGACATCGGCCCGTAGGGCGAGGTCCGTGACGAGCACCCGGTCCCCGCGTTCGGCACACCGGGACGCGAGTGCCGCGCCGAGTCCGGAGGCGCCCCCGGTGACCAAGACCACTCGCCCTCCGGCGGGGCCGGTGGCGCGGCTCATCGTGACGTCCCGTACTTGCCGAGTTCGAGGCGGGCGATGACGCTCTTGTGCACCTCGTCGGGGCCGTCGGCCAGGCGGACCGCCCGCGCCGCGGTCCATGCGCCCGCCAGCGGGAAGTCACTGGACAGGCCGCCCCCGCCGTGGATCTGGATCGCGAAGTCGATGACCCGTTGGGCGATGTTGGGCGCGGCGACCTTGATGGCACTGACCTCCGCGAGCGCGCCCCGGGCTCCGACGGTGTCGAGCTTCCACGCGGCGTTCAGGATGAGCAGCCGGGTGGAGTCGATCGCGATCCGCGCCTCGGCGATGCGCTCGCGGTTGCCACCCAGGTCGGCGAGCGGCTTGCCGAACGCGGTGCGTGCCAGACCGCGCTCGCAGGCCAGCCGCAGGGCGCGTTCGGCCAGGCCGATCATGCGCATCGCGTGATGCACCCGGCCGGGACCGAGGCGGCCCTGGGCGATCTCGAAGGCCCGCCCGGGACCGGCGATGATGTTCGACGCCGGGACGCGGACGTCGGTGAAGGAGACCTCGCCGTGGCCGAAGGGCTCGTCGAAGAAGCCCATCGTGTCCAGCATCCGTTCGACCCGCACCCCGGGGGTGTTCCGGGGGACGAGGACCATGGAGTGCTGGGCGTGCTCCTGCGCGTCCGGGGCGGTGAGCCCCATGACGACGAAGATCTCACAGTCCTCGTTTCCGACGCCGGTGGTCCACCACTTGCGGCCGTCGATGACGACCTCGTCGCCCTCGAGCACAGCCGTGAGCCGCATGTTGGTCGCGTCCGAGGACGCCACGTCCGGCTCGGTCATGGCGAACGCCGAGCGGATCCGGCCGTCCAGCAGCGGGTCGAGCCACCGGTCCTTCTGTTCCTGCGATCCGTAGCGCAGCAGGACCTCGGCGTTGCCGGAGTCCGGCGCGTTGCAGTTGAACACGTACGGGGCCAGGAACGACCATCCCGTCGCCTCGGCGATCGGGGCGTAGTCCACGTTCGTCAGGCCCGTGCCGCCGCGCGTACCGAACCGTTCCGCGTACACCCCCTCGTGCCCGGCAGGAAGGAACAGGTTCCACAGACCCTGCGACCGCGCCTTGCGCTGCAGAT
The DNA here is from genome assembly GCF_040645015.1 of Streptomyces sp. NPDC046881. Classification (NCBI taxonomy): domain Bacteria; kingdom Bacillati; phylum Actinomycetota; class Actinomycetes; order Kitasatosporales; family Streptomycetaceae; genus Streptomyces; species Streptomyces sp. NPDC046881. Next base: position 14,746 of record NZ_JBEYXJ010000043.1, read on the forward strand.
CCCGTACTTCCTCCGGGATCTGCCACGGGTCCGCCCCGTCGCCGGTACGGCGCCTCTCGCCCTGCCGGCGGTGAAGCTCGCACTCGACGGGGGCGATTTCCTCCCGGATGAATGAGCGCACGGCCTCGGTTATCTCGGCCGCGCGCGGAGAAGGTGTGCAGTCCATGGCCCTCACGTTAGGGAGCGCGAGGGAGGCGTCCTTGATCCTGCACGACACGTTCTTGATCCTGCACGACAGAAGAACTGCTGGTCAGCGTCCTGGAGAGGACCGCCGCGGGGATGCCGCCCGCGGGAGAGGCACTGTCAGGAAGTCGGCGTGACCGCCGCGGCTCGCCGCGGCTCGCGGCGGACCGGGGCGGGCCGGGCGGCTGCTGTGCCTTCTTGCCGGAACGGCAGTGATCACCCCGTCGCTGTCGTCTTCATCCGGTGCAGGGAGTCGGGGCGGGGTGCTGAGAGGTGCGCCACACCGCAGGACCTTGCCCGGCACTCTTGCGGCGGCGCTGGTCCTGACAGGCTGCTCGGGCGCGGGGACCTTGTAACCGGGCCGCCTCACCACCGAGCGCGGACCGCCTGCGGACTCGATGACACGAGGGCAGCCGGGGATCGCAGCTCGTCGCTGCCCCGCACCGCCGTCGGGGCACGCTGTTCCTGCGGGAGGGCACGTGCATGCGGGCCGGTCAGGAGAGCGTGACCCCTTGACCGGCACCGCCCGGCGGTGAACCCGCTTCGACTCGGTCGGAGCACCCGATGGCCAGGTTGCCGCATGGGCGACGACCGGTATCCGCTACGCGGACTTCTGTGCGGCGTCGAAGGCTTTCAGGGTCCGCCGCACGGACCCGTCGAGCAGCTCGTCGTCGAGCGGGCGGTTCGTGAGCAGGAGACGCATGTACGCCGGGGCGACGAGTAGTTCGATCACGGCGTCGGGGTCCGTGCCGGCGGCCAGTTCGCCGCGCTCGACGGCTCGCTCGACGATGCGCCCGGCACCGGTGAACCGTGTCCGCCAGAACGACTCCCGGGCGTGCGCGGACATGGCGTTGCCGCCGTCGAGTGCCGCGGCGGCACGAAGGATGCGCTCGACTTCCGGGCGGTGCACCAGCTTGATGATCTGAGAGAGCAGGGTGCGCAGATCACCCTCCAGCGTGCCGGTGTCGGGCACGGGATTGTCCGTCTGGGCGAGATGGGCCACCGCACCCCCCGCCAGATCCGCCGGGGTCGGCCAGCGCCGGTACACGGTGGTCTCGGCGACCCCGGCCTCGCGGGCGACATTGGCGATCGAGAGGGCGTTGTAGCCATGAGTGGCCAGCTGGTTGACCGCCGCGTCCATCACCGCGATGCGCACCCGCTCCGAGCGGCCACCCGGCCGAGTCCTGACGGTGGCGCCCGGGGACACCGTCTCGTTTTTCGGTCGGGTCACACGTGCCTCCTCCGTCAGCCCAAGCCCGTCACCAGGTTACTTGACCGCTTGGTCGGGTCAAGCTACGGTCACCGTTAACGAAAGATTTCTAGCGTTTAGAGGTGGTGGCATGTCGTTCCTCATCAACGACGAGGCGTACGCGTTCGAGGCTCTGCGCGCCGTCGGTGCCGGTGTCTATTCGGGCGGCGACGTCGGTGAGATCGTGGCGACGATGCGAGGCGTCCGTGCCGGAGACGACGCGTCCTGGATGCAGGCATGGACGGCGACGGCCGACCGGGTCGCGTCCATCGCGCGGTCGGCCGGTCTGGCCGGCCAGCGGGTCAGTGCCCGCGAGGCTTATCTGCGCGCCTCGAACTACTACCGGAACGCCGAGTTCTTCCAGAGGGAGTCGCCGGCGAACGACGGTGAGGTGCTGCGCCTTTCCAGGCTCTCCCGTGAGATGTTCCGGCACGCCATCGAACTCTTCGACACCCCGGCCACGTCGATCTCGATTCCCTACGGCGACACGGAACTGCCCGGCTACCTGTTCCTCGTCGACGACAAGCCGGTAGCGCGCCCCACCGTGATCTACACCAACGGCTACGACTCCACGGCCGAGGAGTCCTGGTTCGCCATCGCCGCGGCGGCGATCCGACGCGGCTACAACGTCCTCGCCTATGACGGCCCCGGCCAGGGAGCGGTCATCCGTGAACAAGGTCTCGCGTTCCGGCCCGACTGGGAGAACGTCCTCGGACCGGTCGTCGATTACGCCGTCGCGCACCCCGCGGTCGACGCCGACGCGATCGTGCACTTCGGCTACAGCTTCGGGGCCTACCTCGTCGCACGCGCCGCGGTGACCGACCACCGCGCCGCGGCACTGCTCCTCAACGACGGCCTGCTCGACTGGCACCAGGTGTACATCAAGGCGATCCCGGCCCCGATGATGCAGCTCATCAACCGCAACAGCGACACCATCCCGAACCGCGCCCTCCAGCAGTTGACCCGAGTCAGCACGACGACGCGCTGGGGCCTGAACCACGGGCGATGGACGGTCGGCGGCGGTGGGACTTACGCCGACTTCATCCGGCAGACCAAGGCCTACTCCATCGCCGACACCGCACACTTGATCAGGACCCCGACGATGATCCTCGACGCCGAAGAGGACCACTTCTCGGGCGGCCAGCCCGATGCGCTCGCCAAGGCCATGACCGCGCCGACCACCCTCGTCCGATTCACCACCAGCGAGGGAGCCGGCGAGCACTGCCATGTCGGTGCGCTCTCGCTCGCCCACCAGAGGATGTTCGACTGGCTCGCGGAGACCCTCCCGCACGCGCACGACTGACGACGCGGGTGCCCGGTGTCATCCTCGCCGGCTTGACCGCCGCGCCCACGCTGCGGGGCCTGGGTTTCGGCACCGCCGTCCACGGACGCCCGACGACCGCGCCGAATGGGCGGGGCAGCGGAATCGTCTCGCAGCCCGACACGGTGCACCGGTCCGCCGAGCACAGGGGGCTCCCCGGCCTTCTCACGCGCATGTCCGAACCCGCGAGCGTGGTCACCCTCACCGGGTGCTGACCACCTCGGTCGTAGGCCGGTACTCACCTTCTCCCGGCCGCCGACCGCTTCATGAGAACGAAAGAGAAAGAGAAAGACCATGACCACTGCATTCGACTCGATCGACCTGGGCGGCAAGCGGCTTACCAGCCGTGTCGTGATGGCCCCGATGACACGGAGCCGCGCTTACGGACCCGGCGCGGAGCCGACCGAGTTGATGGCGACGTACTACGCGCAGCGCGCCGGCGCCGGGCTGATCGTCACGGAGGGCATCCAGCCCTCAGTGGTCGGCCAGGGCTACCCCGACACCCCTGGCCTGCACACGCCCGGGCAGGTCAAGGCCTGGCAGAACGTGACCGAAGCCGTCCACCGCGAGGGGGGCGTGATCTACGCCCAGTTGATGCACAGCGGCCGGATCGGTCACCCCAGCCTGCTGCCCGACGGCCTGGTGCCGGTGGCACCGTCAGCGGTGGCCGCCGAGGGTCAGGTCTTCACCCACGAGGGTCCGAAGGACTTCACGGTTCCGAAGGAGCTGAGCGAGGCGGAGATCCGCCAGACGATCGAGGACTACGCGACCGCGGCCCGCAACGCGATCGAGGCCGGGTTCGACGGCGTCGAGATACACGGTGCCAACGGATACCTGATCCACCAGTTCCTCGCCCCCAACACCAACCGGCGCGACGACGCCTGGGGCGGCGACGTCGAGGGCCGGATCCGCTTCGCCGTCGAGGTCACCACCGCCGTGGCCGAGGCGATCGGCGGCCACCGCGTCGGCCTGCGGATCGCGCCCGGGATTCCGTTCAACGACATGGCCGAGGACAACCCGGGCGAGACCTACTCCGCCCTGCTCGGCCGGATCGCCGGCCTGGACCTCGCCTACCTGCACCTGGTGGAGGGGCCGGACCGCGACCTGACCCGGTCGCTGCGCGGCGCATGGCCCGGCACGTTCGTCCTGAACCCCTTCACCTTCCCGGACGTCACCGGCCCCGACGCACTGAAGCTGGTCGAGGACGGCACCGCGGACATGGTGGCGTTCGGGGCGCTGTTCCTGGCCAACCCCGACCTGCCGCGCCGTCTCGCCGCCGGCGGTCCGTTCAACACCCCGGACCCGTCCACCTTCTACGGCGGCGACCACCGCGGTTACACCGATTACCCCGCCCTCACCTCCTGAGGGGGCGAGACCGCCGACAGGGCCGTGGAGCGGGTCGGAGCGCCTGTGGTCTTCTCGACCAGGTCCGGCACCGGCTGCGGCCCGCCTGCGTGAATCCGGTCGACCGAGGTTCCGTCCGGCCTGATGGCCGGCCGTGCCCCCGCCTCTCTCCTCGTGAGGCCCGGCCTGGACGCGGCGGACTCCGTCGACACAACCGGTGAAAGAGCGGACACCCTCGCCGGCGACGAGGTCCTCCGCGCGGCCGTCGGCGGCAGCTACAGCGAGTACCCCCCTCCCCCCGCTCGACCGGCCGGCGGTCAAGCCCGGGACCGTGCCGTGCGAGGCAGCCCGCCTCGCACGGCACGGTCGTTCGGACGGTGTCCCGCGTACCGGGAGAGCTGGGTGTACAGGAGAGGCGGACCCTGTTCCTTCACGGCACCGCCGAGCAGCGTCGGCGTCCTCGCGGTGCGTCCGGCCGTCGCCCGCGGTGCGGCGCGGCGTCCGCTCCAGCACCGACTCCGGGTGCCAAGTCCTGCAACTACTGCGGTAGTCGGCGAGCCTGGACGCTTACGGCCAGGTCACCCCTGCTGGTCTGGCGCACGTGTCCTCGTGCCGAAGCGGCACAGGCGCACCGCGGCCCGGAGGCCCGCCGCGGCCACGGCAAGCTGTCCCGCCGCCCTGAACACCGATGCCGGCCGGCTCGGCGTGGTGCGAGTCGGTGCGGCCAGACCGGTGCGCCCCCGGAATCCCTCTCGTCGTGCTGATCCCGTCCCGCAAGGGAGCAGCCTCCCTGTCTCGCCGGTGCACCGAAGGCTGTCCGACCGAAGGCTGTCCGCACGCAGTTCGCCGGCCAGCCGAGGAAGATGAACACCTGAAGACCCACCAGCCGTAGCGGTGCGCGGACCAGTCCCCTTTGGCTCTGTTCACCAGAACCGGTTCTGGCACAGGTTCCGTGCAGCAGTGACTGAGCGTTGCGAGCCGGGAGGTGGCTGCCTCACTGGTCAGGACTGAATTTGATCCGGCCCTACGAGGTTAGGGTGCTGATTCACGAACCGGGGAGAGCTGACGTGCACGACAGACCGCGGATAGAGGAAACCCTCGATGTCCTGCGTGCCGAGCTGGAGGTCGAGCGATCGGCGAAGACCGAGTTGACCACGCGGGCTGCATGGCTGGCCTTCATGCGATTCGCGCGGCAGCGCTTTGCCACCGCGCCCACCCCCGACTCAGACGGCTTGCTCATCCAGTACGGCAGGTACGCCTTCAGCGGGCGTCCGATGTTCACGGTGGACCTCGCGCGACAGTTCGACATCAGCGACGACGGCGGTGAGCACGACCACTACGTACAGATTCATTGCGAACTCCGCTACAAGTGCGAACCCGCCCTGGACGCCCTGGGAAGCTTCAACTCCTGGTTCTTCCATGACGCCGACGTGGACCTCGACGAGTGGCTCGCCGCCATGGAGGGGCACCTAGAGCCGTTGCTTGCTCGTGTGCCCTCCGAGATCGATGCGTATGAGGAGCCGGTCTAGGACGTCACGCCAGCAGGACTCGTTTACGCAGGAGGTCAAAGCCAGCGCGGCCGAACATCTGACGCTTCAGCATCTTGATCCGATTGACGTGGCCTTCCACGACTCCGGAGTTCCAGGGCAGGGTCAGGCCGGCAAGGACGGCATCGAGGTCTCGGTCGATGCCCGCAGCGAGAGTGTGGAGGCTGGGAAGGTCGTCCTGCCGGACGGCGTCGAGCCAGTCCGGCAGGCGTTCGCCTCGGCGCTCGGTGAGCATGGTTGCGAAGGACCGGACGTGACCGGTCAGGGCGTCGAGTTCGGGGCAGCGTGTGCGGACGGACTTGAGTTGGAGCTGCTCGGACCCGGTGAGGGTATCCGGGTGCCGGAGGATCCATCCGGCCACGGCGCGGGGCGAGGGCGGCCTGGCAGCCACCGGCCGTGGCGAGGTGCGTTTGTCGTGCAGGTAGGCGCGGACGCGCTGGTAGCTGCCTTTGTAGCCGAGGGGCAGGATCTCCTCCCAGAGTTTCCAGGCGTTGGTGCAACCCTCGTTCCAGCGGTCGTCCAGGTAGGGCTTGTAGTCGTCGAGAACGGAGGGCCGGTTCTGCCATTGGCCGGTGAAGAGGTCCTCCGGCTTCGCGGCGTTCGCGAACTGTTTGACGGTCCGCCAGGTCATCCCGAGTTGTCGCTGGATCGAGCGTTGGCTGTGGCCTGCCTCCAGCAGGGCGTGCACGGCTGCGTGCCGGGACCGGGTCCGGTCGGCGAACCGGTGCCCGCGTGGCCATGGCGACTCGGTCTGGCCCGCGGCTGGGACTGTCACAGGCTGGGGCTCAGGTAACTCGGGTGTCAGAACGTGCAGGCAGCGGCGATGCTGGACAACACTCCGCTCGGCTGCTTCGCTCAGGTTGTGCCAGAGGTGCCATCTGTCCGCGACCTGGATGGCCTGCGGCGCTCCGGCGGCGGCGCCCTCGGCGAAGAACGGTGCCCGGTCCCGGCAGACCACCTCGACGCCTGGCCGCTTGGCGAGCCATGCCGCCAGACTGGATGCCTCCCGGTCCGGGAGGAGATCGATTGGACGGCGGGTTTCGACATCCACGAGGACGGTGCCATAGTGGCGGCCCTTGCGCGTGGCGTACTCGTCGACGCCGACCACCCGCGGCGCCGGCACTTCCGGCTCGGGCAGCGCGTTGACCAGGCGCAAGACAGTGCTCCGGCTCACGGACACGCCGAGGACGGCGGCCAGCCGGGCGCCGGCCCGGCCAGCCAGGGCGAGACCGAGTGCCGCGAGGGTCGAGCGCAGTCGTTCCGTGCGCTGACCATGCCTGCGGGTCAGGCCGGATATCTGCTCCACGAAGGTCCGGCGCCGACACAAGGTCGTCCGGCACCGGAACCACCGGACGCGAAGCTGCAGCACGACCCTCCGCCCGGCACTGGGCACGTCGGCAGGAAAGCGCAGGTAGGAACTGTGAACGCGGGTCGACCAGGTCCCGCATTCCGGGCAGACGGCGCCAATCGTGGTGCACTTCGCGTCAACACGCACCATCGCGATGCTCACGTCCACCGACAGCACCGCGACGTTCGCGATCGACGGGAACAACAGCTCCTTCAGCCGGAGCACCACCTCTTCCACAGCCCCGCACTGTCAGCCCAACTGCCCTGACCACCGCTTTTTTTGGGCGACTTCGAGCGCTGCCCGGCGACGCCCAGCCGTCACTCACCGTGGTCACTGCACGGAAGCTGTGCCAGAACCGGTTCTCGTGAACAAAGCCACCCCTTCGGCGCTCACGGCGAGTTCCTGAGCGAGGGACGGGTCGTCGCCGACCCGCGCGTCTGCGGCGGACGATGCGGCGGTCACCGTCGGCAAGGGCGGCAGGTCCGGCTCCTGATGCAACAACGTGCCGCTCGCGGGGAAAACGCCTCCTTGACGGGCCGTCACTGTCGCTGCCCTTGCCGTCGAGGGGCCGCAGTGGGGTCCGGGCCATCGCCACGGGGGGAGGACCGAAGGACCTGCGCATCACCTCGTCCGTGCGGGCCACGGACACAGGCGTGGGGCCGGGCACGCCCGTTCGCGCGCCCGGCCCCACCTAGCCCAGGTCAGCAGCCGGATCCCGGAACCGCCGACGGTGACTCTCCACAGCCGTCACCCGTGGTGTCGCTCTCGTCCTCGTCGCCGAGCCGGACCCCCGGCCTTCCGACCTCCCCCTGGGCGGGACCCAGGGCGGGGGCGTGGGCCGGTCCCTCGGGTGGCTCGGCCAGCGACTCGCACCGTGCGTGAGTCGGCGCTGGTGCCGTCTTCACCCACGCCACTCGGAACGGGACCTGGTCGTCGGCGGCGAGCAGGCCACCGACGACCGCAGAGCCGGCGAATCCCGCGCCGCCGGTGACGAAGACGTGCGTCAGTTCTCCTCGGACCGGGGCCGACGCCGGCCCATGTAGTCGCGCAGCAGCGTCACCTTGCCCTCACGCCGGGTGATGACCGAGACGTAGCGCATGGCGTACGGAGCACCGGTGACGGCGTCCCAGTGGTGGCCGTCAGCCTCCACCACCGTGTCGTCGCCGACCTCCCGCACCCGCACGTCATGGAAAGAGCCGAAGCGGACGAACTTCGGGAGCTCGGACATGTAGGCCCTCATGGCGTCCTTGCCCTCAAGGCGCTCCAGCCCCCCCTCCTCGGCGAAGGGGAACTCGTGGACCCCGTCGTCGGCGAACACGTCCAGCCAGGCCTCGATGTCTCCCGAGGCCAGGCCTGCCGTGGCGGCGGACAGCCACGAGGGGATTTCGGTGGTGTACACGGTGACCTCCACTAGAATTTAGGATCGTGAGTCCGAAACACCCTGACACCATAACGGACCGTGAGTCCGAAACAAAGTCCCGGCGGCCCGGGAGGCCGCCCTTCCCGCGCGAGCTCGTCCTCGCGGCGGCCGATGCCCTGTTCGCCGACGCCGACGCCCCGAAGTCGGTCTCCATGGACGACATCGCCGCCGCGGCGGGCGTCGGCAAGGCCACCCTGTTCCGCGCCTTCGGCAGCCGCGACGGACTGCTCGACGCGCTCTTCGCCGCCCGAGCGGCGCCCCTGCGCGCGGAGCTCGAAAGGCCGGATTCCCCACTCGGCCCCAAGGCGCCGCCACTCGACAGGATCCTGGCGCTCTTCGACGAGCTGGTCTCGTTCAAGTTCAACAACCCGCACCTCACTGCGGCCCGCGAGGTGTCCGGAATGCTGCAGGCGCCGGACTACGTGTGGATGCACACCACGCTCCGCTCACTGATCGAGCAGACCGACTCCGCAGCGGCCGAGTCAGCCGACTACGTCGCACACGTGCTACTCGGTGGACTGCGGGTCGACGTCATCGACGAACTGCTCGCGTCGGGACGGTCGCGCGACGACATCCGCCGCGACGTGGCGGTGCTCGTCCGCAGTGTCCTCGCACCGGCACAGTGACCCTTTTCCCCCTCACGCCGATACGTGAGGGAGGGCGAGTACGGCCTGGGTGGCCATGACCTGCTCGCCGAGGCAGCGGACCTCGGCATGGGTGCTGTCGCCTGTCGCCGTCACCGCTCGACCGACTGCCCCCCTCCCCCGGGCGGCCGACGGGGTTCGAGCAGCAGCCCGGACCGGGCGAGCTGCCGGTTCGGAGGCACGGGAGAAGGGCCTCTCGACAGCTCACGGATGCCGGGGCCGGCGAGGAGCGAGAGGCCCGGTCGCCGGGAACGCGGGGCGACCGGTCGGGACACACGGCCGGGGGGGGGCTGCCGCCACCGGCAGTCGCGTCAGCGCGGTGCGCCATCTCGTCGACAACGGCGCGGAAGCACCGACGACGCCCGCGCGCTTCCCGCCCTGGCCGCGGGTTCACACCACGGGTCGCCCGCCGCGGCATCGAGAGCCCGCGGCGCCGCCACCCATCACATCGACGGCCGCCGGCTCACCAGGTGTAGCACATTCGTTAAGGCAAGGTTACTAGCGTTAGAGCAGCTCGTGGGAGTAAGGTCCGCATCAAGGCACCTCACCCGGCGACCACCGCCGTACACGGCCACCCCCGTACCGGCCGGCCGGTTGACAGCCTGAGACGGACCCGTAATCGTTTCGGACCGCGCCACCACGGCAGCGCCTTCCGCGCGGAAGCTCTGCCGGCGCAGGCCCTGCGACCTGCGCATGATCTCTGTTCCGGCTGTCTTCCGCGGTCGCACCATCAGCTGACCCGACGGCGGCCGATGCACGCGCCTCCCCCGCGCCCGGCGACGAGCGCAGGCGCGCACCCTTCGACCCACAGCGCCCGCCCCTGCGGGCCCGACGCGTAGCTGCCGACAAGGAGGTTGCAGTGGAACAAGGCGATGGACTCCGTACGACCGCAGCTTCCGTGGCCCTCCGGCCGGAGCCGGGAACTGGGAAGAAGGCCGCCATCGGTGTCGTCGGCATCGCGATGATGGCCATCGCGGCCATCACCCGGCTGCTGGTCACGGCCGCATTCCCGGCTCCCCTTCGCAGCAAGCGGCAAGGACCCCGCCGTCGGCCGCTTCCCGGCCGTCTCCGGCTACAGCTCGCTCGTGCTCATCGCGTCCCTCGCCATCGGGGCACTGATCATTTCCCCCTACAAGGACGTGCCGGGAAGCGACGCCGCGTGGATCAGCCGGATGCCCCTCCTCATCATCGTCGACGGCGCGTACGGCGTCCCACACCCGCAATCACCTACCGCTGCCAGACCGAGTTCCTGACCACCCCGGCCACCGCACATGTCCACGGTCAACGCACTTCCTAGGAGAGCCGCTGCAATGCCCCAGCCCATCATCCCCCTCACGCGGGCACGTGACCCCTTCCCCCAGGACGGCCTGATCAGGGACGCGGGTGGCGTCCCCCACTACGCGAACGTGCCCGCGACCCTGCTCGACCTTCTCCGTCATCACGTCGAGGTACGGCCCGACGCCGAGGCGCTCGTCGAGATCGGCGGGGACCGACTCACGTACAGACAGCTGTGGGAACGCGCCATGCGCGTCGCCGGCGGTCTTCGCGCTCTCGGCGTGGCACACGGGGACCGGGTGGCCGTACGGTACCCGGCGGGCACGAACTGGGTGCTCGCCTTCTGGGGCACGGTCATGGCCGGCGGCATCGCCGTCGCGGTGAACACGCGGTCCGCGCAGCCGGAGGTCGAGTTCGTCCTCGAGGACGCCGGCGTGCGGGTCGACCTGCCGGCCGACGCGCCCCTGCCCGACGGGGTGCCGTACGTGACGGCGGACCCCGACCGTGACGATGTCGCCATGCTCTTCTACACCTCGGGGACGACCGGACATCCCAAGGGGGTGCCCACCACCCACGAGGCGTTCGTCACCAGCGTCGAGAACACGATCCGCTGCCTCGGCATACCGCGCGACACGGGTTCCGGCCTGCGGACCCTGATCTCCGTGCCGTTGTTCCACGTCACCGCCTGCAACGCACAACTCCTGGTCGCGGCCTACATCGGCGGCACGTCCGTGATCATGCCGACGCTGGACCTGCCGGCTCTGACGGAGGCGATCACGACCGAGCGGATCTCCTTCCTGGTCACCGTGCCCGCGGTGTACGCCCTGCTGCTGCGCCACCGGGCCTTCGCCGGTGCCGATGTGTCCGGGGTGCGCACGGTGGCGTACGGGGGCGCGCCGATCGCACCCGTCCTGGTGCAGGCTCTCCGCGAGGCGTTCCCGCAGGCCAGGGTCCTCAATGGGTACGGCATGACCGAGACGGCCGCGCTGATCACCGTCCTGCCGGACGACGACGCCGCCGAGCACGCCGATTCCGTGGGATACGCGGTGCCCTCGGTGGACCTCGGTGTCCTCCCCATCGGTGACGATCCGAACCTCGGCGAGCTGGTGGTCCGCGGTGCCAACGTGACGGCCGGCTACTGGAACAGGCCGGGGGCCACGGTGGCGACGGTCGTGGACGGCTGGCTGCACACCGGTGACATCGTCCGGGTGGACGAGGCCGGACGCGTCCACATCGTCGACCGGGTCAAGGACATCATCAACCGGGGCGGGGAGAACGTCTCCAGCGTGGAGGTCGAAGCCGCCCTGCTCTCCGCGCCCGGTGTGGCCGACGCCGCGGTCCTCGGTGTGCCCGACGATGTGATGGGCGAGAAGGTGGGAGCCGTCCTCTACGGCGCCCGGGACGAGATCGACCTTCCCAACGTCATCGCACACTGCCGGGATCTGCTCGCCGACTTCAAGGTCCCCCAGTACGCCACCGTCGTCACCGAGGCGCTCCCGCGCAACGCGGGGGGCAAACTCCTCAAGAGCCGTATCCGGGAACAGGTGCGGTGGGGTGTCCCGCTGCGATGACGCCCCCCAGGGCAGGGCGGGGTGGGGCCGCCGGCTGCCCGCCCCACCCTGAGCGTCCGGCGCCCCCTGGCCGAGCTGTCCGAGGCAGGGACTGCGCCGACGCCTGCCGATCACGAATCCCTGGACGAGCTCGTGGCAGGACCAGGCCGAGGGACTGCAACTGACAGGTGAGGGCGGGCTGCTGTGGTCTTCCCGGCGCCGTTCGGGCCGAGCGTCCGAAGAGGGCTCCGTCCGGTATCTCCAGGTCGAGCCCGGCCACCGCGGTACAGCCGTCTTCGTGTGTCTTGCGAAGGCCCTCGGCTCGCAGCGCGGGCGGACTCCCGCCGCTCCGGGATGTGGAAGCGGCGGGAGTCGCGAGCGGGTCAGGCATGGAAAGCGGGTCAGCCATGGAACTGGTTCGCCGGGACCGGGAGCCCGTAGTGCTCGCGCAGGGTCGTGCTCTCGTACTCCTCGCGGAACAGGCCCTTGCCGCGCAGGATCGGCAGCACGTGTTCGGCGAAGGCCGCCAGGCCCGACGGCAGGGCAGGGGCCATGATGTTGAACCCGTCCGCGGCACCGCCCTCGAACCAGGCGATGATGGTGTCCGCGATCTGCTCGGGCGTGCCGACGAACTCGAAGTGACCGCGCCCGCCACCGAGCCGCGAGATGATCTGCCGGACCGTCAGCTTCTCGCGCACCGCGAGATCGATGATCAGGTCGGAACGGCTCTGCGAGCCCTCCAGCTTCGGCCTGGCCAGGATGAAGTCCGGGAGCGGCTCGTCGAGCGCGAAGACCGACGACTCGGTCTCGAACACGGCGGCCAGCTGGCGCAGCCCGTACTCCGGAACGCGCAGCTCGTCGAACTGCCGCGCGAGCGCCCGGGCCTCCTCCTCGGTCGACCCGATGTACGGGACGATGCCCGGCAGGACGATGACGCCGTCCGGGTCGCGCCCCGCGGCCCGGGTGCGGGCCTTGATGTCGGCGTAGAAGGCGGCCGCGCGCTCGTACGTCGTGTGCGCGGTGAAGATCGCCTCGGCGTGGCGGGCCGCGAAGTCCTTGCCGTCCTCGGAAGAGCCGGCCTGGACGAGCAGCGGGTGACCCTGCGGCGGACGCTCGACATTGAGCGGGCCGGCCACCTTGAAGTACGTGCCCTGGTGGCCGAGCCGGTGCAGCCGCTCGGGGTCGGCGTAGCGTCCCGTGGCCCTGTCCGCGAGGACGGCCTCGGACTCCCAGCTGTCCCACAGTGCCTTGGCGACCTTCAGGAACTCGTCGGCGCGGGCGTAGCGCTCGGCGTGGCCGGGGCGGTCGTCGAGGCCGAAGTTGGCCGCCTCGTCGGCGCCTGCCGAGGTGACGATGTTCCAGCCGGCGCGGCCGCCGCTGACGTGGTCGACGGACGCGAGCCGGCGGGCGAGGTTGTACGGCTCGTTGTAGGTCGACGACACGGTCGCGATGAGACCGATCCTGCTGGTCGCCTGGGACAGCGCGGTAAGCAGGGTCAGCGGCTCGAGCTGGCCCGGCGGACGGAACTCGCCGGTGCCGATGAGGGCGGGGCCGTCCGCGAGGAACAGCGAGTCGAACTTGGCGCTCTCGGCCAGCTGCGCCAGTTCGATCCAGTGCCGCAGGTCGAAGTCCGCCCGGGGGTTGCTGTCCGGGAGCCGCCACGCCGCCTCGTGGTGGCCCGCTTCCATGAGGAAGGCGTTGAGATGGAGCCGCCGCCGTCTCCCGCTCATGAGGTGACCTTCAGCTTGGAGCTGTCGTAGCCGGCCGGGAGGAGGTTGTCGGTGATCGACTTGACGTCGACCTTCTTGGTGATCTGGCCCGCCTCCAGGAAGGCGTCGGCGAGCTTCTGCTCGAGCCCGATGTCCGACTGCTCCACCGGGGTCACCCGGTTCGAGTAGGCGGCCAGGGACGCCTTGGCGTCGGCCAGCGGGATGCCCTGCTCCTTCGAGAGCGCCTGCGCGTACTTGTCGGGGTTCTTGACGGCCCAGGCGAACTCTCGCGAGAGCCTCTTCAGGACGTCCGTGAGGGCCGCCCGCTTGGTCTTGTCCTTCAGCGACGTGTCGGTCGCGACGTAGTAGCTGCTCGTCTGGTCGATCGGCGGCAGACCCTTCACCAGAACCCGCGCACCGTTCTTGACCGCGATCGCCGACTGCGGGTTCCAGATCGACCAGGCGTCCACCTTGCCGGTGTTGAACGCCGTCGCACCGGCCGCCGGGTCGAGAAAGACGAGCTTGACGTCCTTGGGAGTGAGACCGACGCTCTTCAGCGCGTTCAGGGCCAGGCCGTGGGCGGAACTGCCCTGCGGAACAGCGATCCTCTTGCCCTTGAGGTCGGCAGCGGTCTTCAGCTTCGAGCCCTTCGGCACGATGATGTTCTCGACCGCCTGGTCGGGCGTGAGCGAGCGGTTCACGGCGACGATCTTGAAGCCGTACTCCTTCGCGGCACCGGTGATCGGCGGCACGTCGCCGACGCTGCCGAGGTCGATGTCGCCCGAGGCGGCGGCCTGCACGAGCGGCGGGCCGTAGGTGAAGCGGGCGAACTTCACCTTGTACGGGGCGTTGTCGAACACGCCGGTGATCTTCGCCAGCTCCTGGCTGCCGTCACCCCCGTTGTCGCCGACGGTGAAGGTGTACTTGCTCCACTCGGGGTGCTTGGCGTCGCTCGTGTCGGCGGCGTTGCTCAGCGGCGCGTCGGTGTCCGACGACGACGATCCGCAGGCGACCAGGGTGCCCGCCAGGGCGAGCGAGCCGACGGTTCCGATGAGTCTGGTGGTTCTCTTTCGCATGGGTTGTCGTGCTTTCTGTGCTGGTTGAGGGTTTTCGGGGAGATCAGTGCCGGCCGGCGAGGCCGAGGTCCTCCAGGAGCCGGGCGCGGAGTTCCTCGCGTGCGACGCTCGCTTCGCGGTCCGCGGCGGAGAGGTGCACATCGTGCGAGGTGCCGATGCGGCCGTTGCTCATGACGACGATGCGGTCCGCCAGGGCGATCGCCTCGTCGACGTCGTGGGTGACGAGCAGCATGGCTGCGTGGTGCTTGGTCCGGAGGGCGCGTACGAGGTCGTGCATGCGCAGCCGGGTGATGGCGTCGAGGGCTGCGAACGGCTCGTCGAGCAGCACGAGTTCAGGCTCCGATACCAGTGCCCGCGCGAGCGACACCCGCTGGGCCTCGCCGCCGGAGAGCTCCTTGGGCCATGCCTTCTCGCGGCCGTCGAGGCCGACCTCGGTAAGCACGTCGCGGGCACGCTGTTCCGCGTCGGGCCCGTGCAGGCCGAGCGTGACGTTGCGCAGGACCCGCTGCCACGGCAGCAGCCGGTCGGCCTGGAAGACGATCGCACGCTTCGCCGGGACCTCCACGCGCCCGTCGTCGGGCCGGTCCAGTCCGGCGAGCAGCCGCAGGAGGGTGCTCTTGCCGCAGCCCGACGGGCCGAGCAGGATCACCAACTCCTCGTCGGCGATCGTGAGGTCGAGGTGGTCGAGCACCACCCGGTCACCGAACCGACGGACCACCTGCTCGACGGCGACCCCGGTCTGCCGACGGGGCTCGGTCGCGACTGCGCTGCTCATGACGCCTCATAACTGGGTCGCCACCGCAGCAGCACCCGCTCGAGAGCCCGGACGAACTGGTCGGCGAGCAGACCGAGGAGCGAGTAGATCACCAGCCCCACGAAGACCTGGTTGGTCTGGAGATAGGTCTGCCCCTGGGTGATGAGGAACCCGAGTCCCTTGTCGGCGTTGACGGTTTCGGCGGCGACGAGGCCCAGGACGCTGTACGCGAGGGAGAACCTCAGGCCGACCAGGAACCCCGGCAGGGCTCCGGGCACCAGCACGCGCGTCACCAGGCGCCAGGTGCCCGCGCCCGTCGTGCGTGCCATCTCGATCAGCCGCTGGTCGACGCCCCGGATCGCGGCGAAAAGGTTGAGATACATCGGGACACCGGCTCCGAAGGAGATCAGCAGCACCTTCGTGAGCTCGTCGATGCCGAACCACACGATCATCAGCGGTAGCACCGCGAGGAGAGGGATCGTGTTGAGTACCTGTACGAGGCCGTTGAACAGGTACTCTCCGCTGCGCAGCAGCCCGCCGAGCACTCCGGTGACGATGCCCACCGTCAGACCGATCGCGAGACCGATACCGGCTCGCTGCAGCGAGATGGCCAGGTCGGGCCCGAGGACGCCCTGCTGCCACAGGTCGGCGGCGGACTTCACGATCGAGGTCGGTGCCGGAGCGTAGGTCTTCGACACCACTCCGGCCCGAGCGAGTACCTCCCAGGCGAGGAGGACAACGACGGGAGTCGTGTAGATGCCCAGCGGCCAGCGCAGGCGTTCGCGGATTGTGCTGAGCGACGTTCGGCGGCGGGCGTCCCGCGGTAGGAAGACCTCGCGTTGCCGCGCGCTCGTCGTCCCTGTGTCCGGGCTCTCGGTGACGGCGGGCGCCTTGAGGCTGAGCTCGGTCATGCCGCCACCGCCAGCACGCTGCTGTAGTGCGAGGCGTCGCCGACGAGTTGCTCGCTGTGGCGTCCGTCGACGCCGACCGGTACGTCTCCGGCGATCGTCACCCGGTTGAGGCGGCGGGGGTGGTCGTCGTAGTTGTCCACTCCGTAGTGCTGGGTGATCCGGTTGTCGAAGATCAGCAGTTGGTTGGGCGCCCAGGTCCAGCGCAGGATGTTCTCCGGGCGGGTCACGTACGACTGGAGGATGCGCAGCAGATCCGCCGAGTCGCTGTTCGACAGGCCGACGATGCGCTTGGCGAACCCGCCGATGAACAGTCCGCGTTCACCCGTCAGCGGATGCAGGCGCACAACCGGGTGCTCGGCCTCGTAGGGCGTCGAGGCGAAGACGCGGTCGTACTCCTGCCGCTGCGCCGTCGCGGCCGAAGGGCGGGCGTAGTCGTACTGGTTGGTGTGTACGACGCGCAGCGAGTCCGCGAGGGCACGCAGTGGTTCGGGCAGGTCGCGGTAGGCCGTTGTGGCGTTCGCGATGAGCGTCTCGCCGCCGTACGGGGTGGTCACGACCGACCGCAGCGTGGTGACCTGCGGCGGGTTGACCACGAAGGAGACGTCCGTGTGCCACTCGTTGGCCTTGGACGTCTCGCTGTCGACGGCGAGCACGTTCGTCGTTCCGTCGGCGGCCGGCACGTTCGGGTGGGCGGTGGTGAGGTCGCCGAACCAGCCGGCCACCTGCTCCTGACCGGCGTTGTCGAGGTTCACGTCGTCGAACACGATCGCCTTGTGCTCGTTGAGGGCGTCACGGAGCGCCGTGACCGTCGAGGGTTCGGGCGGCGCGGTGAGGTCGACGCCCTCGACGACCGCGCCGATGCGGCTGGTGAGTTTGCGGATGGACGGAGGCATGAGGGGTCCCTCCCGGGCAGACGGGCACGCCAAGGGGTGCTGGACATCGGGGCGTTGGGTGAAATGGGCTGGTACTGCGCAGGACTGATCGACCACACGCGGAACGCTGGGCTGGGCGGACCGGAGAGAAGAGCATGTGGCCGCAGGACCGCTACAGCCGCGTTCTCAGCGACCGCGTCGGCGTGCGCGAACAGGCTCCCGGCTCACACGAGGAGGAGAGGAGAGGGGGAGCCCTCAGGAGGTGGAGACGACGATCCCGCGGGCGGACATCGCAGTGTCGGCGGCTTCACACCGCCGCTGCCAGGCACACGCCATGGGCGCACACTGGCCGCCGCCGGGGAGCACTTCCCGGGTCAGCGACAACAAAACGCGCTGGAGACGTGCGCCAGATCGATGTGGCGCCGCCGGGTCAGGTCCACGCGCGGGTTCATGGTTCGGGAGTTCAGCAGATGTCCACCAGGTTGGTCAAGAACTCCCCGGACAGGTCTTGCATTGCGGACACGGAGAACGTCTCCGCATCTTCGGGACACGCTCACGCCACCTTCCGGCAACAACGACCGTGAGGGCACGCCCACGGGGTCGGGCATGATCACTCGCAAGTCGCCGGTCTCCTGGCCGCTGCACGAACGGCATGGCGTCTTCCGCCGCACCGGCACCCTCCGCTCGGTCACCTGCCGCCCAGGCGCACCGGGACCGGACTCCCCGGCGGTCGTGGCCCAAGGCACGGCGTGACGCGGCGGCGGCGTTCGAGTGAGCGCCGCCGCCGCGAAGCCGGTGAGTGCGCGGAGGGTCAGCGCGGAGCGAGCAGTCGTCCCGTGTTCAGCAGGACGTGCCGTGCCACGTTCGTGCCAAGCGTGATCCCCGCCTCGTCGGCCGACCGGGTGTGGATACCGGAGAAGACGCGAGCGTCGACGTTCTCGTCCGAGAGTTGCCGCCAGGTGGTGTAGGTACGGGTCACGCCCGGCGCGGTGGGACTGGTCAGTGCGAACGGAGCGGTACGCGGACCTGCGAGTGCCGACAGGACGGTCTGCGCGGCGCCCGCGTAGGTGTTGTGGCCACTGGGGTAGTCCGGGTGCGCCGGCGTGGTGTGCAGCGGCGTCCAGTCGGGGTCGGGGTCGATGCTGCCGGTGCGGATCGCGGTCACGGGACGCCAGCGTTCATGGGCGTACTTGCTGTCGGAGGTGGCGATCTGCGTGTCCACCAGCGCCACGTGGAACAGCGCGACCAGCCGCGCCTGCCCGGCGATGCCCTGGTCCGTACGGGAGAGCGCCACCCGCAGGGGCTCGGTGTAGAGGGTCAGGGAGGAGCCGAGCCAGAAGGTGGCGGTCTCGGTTTGGCGGGCACTGCGCACCGTACTGTCGACGGCGCCGTACGCCCGTACCTCCGCAAGGTCGGCGGCATAGCGCCGCGAGTCCAGAGCGGGCGGCGGACCGAGCCGGAACTGGCTCTGCGTCCTGAGCAGGAACGGCTTGGCGAGACGGTTGCCGTACTGGGCCGCCGGCGCGTAGTCGGGTGGCGTCGGCTGCCACACGCCCGGCGCCGCGGGCTTCACCGGATAGCGTGCGTTGACCGAGGCGGGGTCGAGTCCGTCGCCCTGTCTCGACGCGAGGAGGAGGTCCGCCTGTCGCTCTCCCGCCGTGACGCCCCGCTCTTCGGCCGGGCCGTCGGGAATCGCGTCGAGAGTCTCCTTGAACTTCGCATCGAGCTGCTCCGTCCGGCTCGGGGCCAACGACACCAGCGCGCGGTGCACGGCCCCGGCGAGCGCCGCCTCCCGATACGCACCGCGGTCGACACCAGCGGGCACGCTCCGGGTGGCCCGCGCGGCTGCGAGCCAACTGATGGACCACGTACGGCTGTTGGTGATCTGGGTGGGCGCCCCGGCCGTCGCGATGGTCTCGGCTGTCGCGTCGTACCAGGCGAGAGCCGTGGACGTACGGCCGGCGGCCGAGGCCTGTGGAACGGCGGCGGACGCGGTCAGCAGCGCCGCCGCGCCCAGGACGACGAGGGCGGGCCGGGTTCTGCTCGAACTCACGTGTTCTCCTTGGGTTTCGATGGGGTGAGGTGCCGACGGGGTGCGGCACCCGCGCCACGGGTGGTCAGGTCGTCTCCTTGGGGCGGGGGACCACGACGGCGCCGTTCGCCGACGCGAGTGCCGACGGGCGGCGCGGCGTGGCGGCCCGGCGCAGCAGGGACAGCAGCAGGGCCACGGCGAGCAGGCCCGCGCAGACACAGGAGGCCAGCGCGTACCCGGCCCGGGGGTGACTGCCTTCCGGCGGACCGGAAGCGGCGCGCAGATACACGGCGGGGACGGCACTGAGGCAGACGGCCGCCGCGATGCGCTGGGCCATCTGCAGGATCCCGCCACCTACTCCCGCGGCCTCTGCCGGAGCGTGCTGGAGCACCTGAGCCTGGTTGGGCGAGACGGTGAGACCTCCGGCGACGCCGGACATCAACTGCGTTGCGGCCAGTGCCACCGGCAGTACCGCCGTCGGCAGACAGAGCGCGACTGCCGCCCCCGTCAGCGCGGCGCCGATGCCCAAAGTCAGGCCGACGGTCACCGTACGGGATCCGATCCGTCGTACCACCCGCCAGGCGAGGGCCGAGGAGATACCCGTTCCGGCCGCCCCGGGGAGAGTGATCGCCGCCGTGAGCAGGGCGGACAGGCCGAGCCCGTCCTGCAGGAAGACGGTGAGCACGAGGAATGCGGCCAGTGAGGAGCCGAACTGAGCCATCGCGACAGCCGTACCCAGCACATACGGCTTCGACGAGGTCAGCGCCGGGTGCACCAGCGGCGGACGGCCCCGTCGTACTCGTAGATGCTGGTGCACGGCGAAGACGGCTGCCGGCCCGCACACCGCGATGGCCCACCCGAGCACCGCTCCCCCGCTGTCCGGAGTGCGGATGAAGGGCACCATCAGTGTCAGCGTGCAGCCGCAGAGCAGACCGAGGCCGAGGACGTCCAGCCGGGAGTCGCGGGCGGTGCGCCGGGGCGGGGGCAGCCATCGGGCAGCGAGGGTCAGGGTGAGCACCGCGCACGGTGAGCTCAGCAACAGGCAGCACCGCCAGCCCGCCCCGGGGCCGAGCCCGGCGACGAGCGCACCGCCGAGCGGTGGGCCGAGGGCCGTGGCCACACCGCCTGTGACCGCGTACAGGCCTAGCGCGCGACCACGGGCCAGGCCGTGGAACACATCCTGAATGGTGCCGATCACCTGCGAGTTGACGAGCCCGGCCGCGGCACCCTGCACCAGCCGGGCACCGATCAGGGGCTCGGGCCCTCCTCCGGTCGCGGCCGTCACCCCGGCCAGGAGGAAGACCACCACCCCGGCCATGAAGAGACGCTTGCGGCCGTGCAGGTCACCGAGGCTGCCACCGGGGACGAGGGCCAGGCCGAAGGCCAACGAGTACCCGGCCACGATCCACTGGACGTCCGCCCCGGTGGCCCCGACGGACTCGCGCATGCTCGGCACGGCGATGTTCAGGACGGCCTGGTCCAGCAGGGTCGTGGCGCCCGCGGCCATGCACACCAGCAGCACCCGTCGTGCGGCGCGGTCTTCTCCCGGGAGCATCTATGCCTGCCGGGACGGCCGCTGCAGGGGCAGGTGGTGGGGCAGCGTGCGGCCCGTGCCGTGGGTACGGAACACGCCGCGTCGGCGCGGCTTGGGGATCACGAGCTCGACGAAGTCGCACGTCGTCACGGCCAGTCCGGCCAGGACTGCGGTGGCCGTGAACCGGACGGGGGCGGTGCTGCGGCGCGCCGTTGTCCGGGGCGTCGATGAACCTCGGCTCGGCGCCACCAGTTCCTCAGGGAGGTGCAGGGGCTCGACGACCACGTCCGGGCGCGGGCCGAGGAAGAAGGGAATCGAGTAGCGGTGAACGCCCGACGGCGGGCTCACGACGCGGTGCTGAGTGGCGAGGTAGCCGTGGTCCTTGTACGCGCCGACCCCCTGGTCGGCCTCCTCGGCGGCGCGCGGAGGACAGTGCACGATCTTCACGTGCGCGGCCGCCTCGCCGTCGAACCACTGGTACCCCTCGTCCTGTCCGAGCGTCGCCGCGGGCGCCCGCAGCACCTCACGGCTCACCCGCAGCGCGTCCGCCTGCCGGCGCAGCACGATGTCCCTCAACTCCGGTAGCGTGCAGCGCCATTGATCGGAGCCGATCACGCTCGCTGCCCGCCGTGTATTCGGTGCCGGTACGCGTATAACCCCGGAACTGCGTGCAACGCTCAGTACCCCCTCCCGCAGTGCTGCGGGGATGCCGTGACCGGTGACGTGGAAGAAGCCCACCTCGTGCGCGGCGGAGCGGAGCTCGGCGAGGAAGGCGTCACGGCCCGTGTCCGGGGCGCGGAAGCGGGAGGTGTCGACGACAGGCAGGGCTGTGGAGTGGGCCATGGGGGATTCCTTCACGGCAGGGC
The DNA here is from genome assembly GCF_040645015.1 of Streptomyces sp. NPDC046881. Classification (NCBI taxonomy): domain Bacteria; kingdom Bacillati; phylum Actinomycetota; class Actinomycetes; order Kitasatosporales; family Streptomycetaceae; genus Streptomyces; species Streptomyces sp. NPDC046881. Next base: position 36,381 of record NZ_JBEYXJ010000043.1, read on the forward strand.
TGACGCGGGCGCCTCACAGCTACGCCCGGAGAGCGGCTGGTTGAGGGCGAGAGAAGGCTGCAGACAGAGAGAAGAGCGGAATCGCGAGCCGTCGAACAGCGATCAGCGACAGACCTGGTCGAACTGGTCGGCGCGGCGACTCACCCAGAACGGGTCGAGCAGCACCGTGTGCGCCGGGCCAGTGGTCTCCATGGCCCGGATCAAAGCACAACAGGAAAGATGCGTCCACCATGCGTTCCAGCGGGTGAGATGCCTCTCCGCCATGTTCGACCTTGGCACCCACAGGGGCGGGCGACGTACGTTGAACGGGAAGGCTCCCTCGAGTAACGAGGTGCGGGACGCGGCCGCCGGGTGGCCGCGTCCCGGGGCTGCCAGGGCAGTACTGGACCGTCCTCCACGCGTCCCGACGGACGACACCGGGGTGGACCTTCCCCTCTCCGACACAGCGCGATCAGGGCGACCACCACGTCGGAAGCTGGTGCGGCGCTTCGACGCCGGCGGCTGTGTAGTGCCGGCAGACGCCATGAACACCCACGACATCGGCCGCGTCGCGGCGGTACGCGTCGACGCCCTTGCCTTTGACGCGCGCGTCAGGGATTAGCGTCTGGGCGCCGACAGCCGGAGCGGTCCGGCCGGCACAGCCCGCGCTCACCCTCGAATCCGTTCAGGAGCCCCGACATGGCCGCTGTCCTGCCTTCCACGACCCGCGAGATCCTGCTGGCCGACCTGCCCGGCGGGCTGCCAAGGCCCGAGCACCTCACGATCACGCAGAAGCCGGTCCCCGTTCCCAGCCCGGGACAAGTCGTCGTCCAGAACCGGTACTTCCTCGTGTTCCCGGGGCTGCGCACTCTGATCGGCGGCCAGGCCGACGGCGTACCGCTGCCCCGCATCCGCGCCGGAGAGTCGCTGTTCGGACCAGCGGTCGGTGAGGTCGTCGCGGCCGCGACCGGTGGTCCGCTGCGCCCGGGAGACACCGTCACGCACCTGTTCGGGTGGCGTGAGCACGCGCTGGTGCCGGCAGCCGAATGCACTCCGCTGGGCGATGTCCTGCCCGATCCGGTGGCCCATCTGTCGTCCGGGTCGGCAGCCTACGGAGCACTGACCCGGCTCGCCGAAGTCCGCCCAGGTCACACCGTGTTCGTCACGGGCGCGGCGGGAGCCGTGGGAACGCTGGCGGGCCCTGTCGCCCGTCTGTTGGGCGCGACGAGGGTCGTCGGGAGCACCCGTTCACCTGACAAGGCCGAGCGGCTGCGGACCGAACTGGGCTACGACGCGGTCGTGATACCGGGCCCGAGGCCGATCGACGAGCAACTGGCGGAGGCGGCGCCGGACGGCATCGACGTCCTGCTGGACACCGTCGGCGGTGAGCAGTTGGCCGCGGCGGTGCGAGCCGCGCGCCGGGGTGCACGCTTCGCACTGGTCGGCGCGCTGGCAGGTCAGTTGTCGCCCCGCCGGGACGGTGGCAGCGCACCCGCGGAGATCGACACCTTCCGGCTCGTCAACCAGGGCGTCGCACTGTACGGCTACCGCGGCGCGGACCATCCGCAGGTGACAGAGGAATGGACCAGGCGTTTCGGGGACTGGCTGCGCTCCGGCGAGATCGCCTTCCCCCATGTACGGATCCAGGGCATGGATCACGCTCCTCGTGCGTTGCAGGAACTGTTCGAGGGGCGTCACTTCGGGACCGTTGTCGTGGAGTTGCCGCCAGGGTGATACGTCGTGGCGCCGGGTCGCGCCGACAGAAGCTGAGGCGAGGTCGGACATGAGGATCGGAGATGCGGCGGCAGCGGCCGGGACCACCCCGCGGGCACTGCGGTTCTACGAGGAACGGGGCCTGCTGCCACCGCCACGGCGCACCGCCACCGGGCAACGTGCGTACGGGCCGGAGGAGGTGGCCAGGGTACGAGTCGTCCGTGAGCTGCTGGCACTCGGGCTCACCGTCGAGGATCTGCGCAGTGTCGCCGACCGGATCGGCCTGCTGGTCGAGAATCCGCGACGGCCGTGCGAGAACGCCGACTCCGACGTCCCCGGCTCCGGGGTGGTGGACCGCAGACTCGCGGCCCTCGACGCCGAGATCGACCGCCTGACCCGCCTGCGCACCCGCCTGGCCCTGCGCACCTACGGAAGCCGTGACGACCCGTCCTGGCCGGCAGGGTCGGTCCCCAGAAGTTGACGCATGTCAGGAACCACTCGCCGACTCCTTGCCCCCGCGACAGCAAGCACGGTCTTGCCGTGGGTACCCCCGGCCCGAGGAGCCGGTGGATTTCGGCGACATCCGCCCCCGGGACGACGGTAGGACAGGCGCGGGGAAGCACTCCGAAGGCGAGCACGGCCGCCGGAGGTCGGACCGGCGGGGGCCGGGGTGTCCCCGAGTCGTGAGGCCCACGTGCCGGCGGTCCGAGTCCTGGGAGTGGTGCTTCAGGAAGTCGGCGATCTGCACCCGTGCAGATCCGTGCTCGCGATCGCGCCCGATCACGTCGGGGTGCTGCAGGGCAACCCGGGAGAGTTGGGACTCGGGCGAGACCTGCTCGCTGATCGTCACGTGATGCGCAGGGAGCAAAGCGGTCCCGGGTGCGGTTCTGCATCAGCGGTCCGGGCCGTATGGGGCGGCGGCGGTGCGGGGGGAGCGCACCACCGCCGGTCGAGGGCAGGCTGTCGCCCTACAGAGCCCGGTCCCTAGGACGGGGTGACTTCATGCGTCCTGTTCCGCCCCAGCCGTTGGCGGACGAGTGCGACGGCCACGACGCCGATGGCCACCAGGGTGGAGAGGATCACCTGGTCGCGGCCGCCGCCGTCGGCCGTGTCGGTCAGCATGTAGCCGAGCACGAACGTGATCAGGGCGATGGTGGCCCAGGTCAGGTAGGGGTAGAGCCACATCCTGACAACGAGCTTCTCCGGCGACTCCCGCTGGATGATCTTCCGCATCCGCAGCTGGGAGAAGCAGATCACCAGCCACACGAACAGGGCGATCGCACCGGAGGAGTTGAGCAGGAACTGGAAGACCGTGTCGGGCCACAGGTAGTTGAAGGCGACCGCGACGAAGCCGAAGACCACCGAGGCCAGGATGGCCGCCCGCGGCACACCGCGCTGCGTGGTCCGCCCGAACGCGGCCGGGGCGTCGCTGCGCCCGCCGAGGGAGAACGCCATCCGGGAGGCCGTGTACAGGCCGGAGTTGAGGCACGACAGCACCGACGTCAGCACGATGGCGTTCATGATCTGCCCGGCGTGCGGGATGCCGATGGAGCTCAGGGCGGCGACGTACGAGCCGTCCTTGAGGATGGCCGGGTCGTCCCAGCGCAGCAGCGACACCACGATCAGGATCGAGCCCAGGTAGAACACCGCGATCCGCCAGATCACGCTGTTGGTGGCCTTGGTGACCGCTCCCCGCGGGTCGGCGGTCTCCCCGGCGGCCAGCGTGACGATCTCGCTGCCCATGAAGGAGAAGACCACCATCAGCACACCGGTGAGGATCGCACCGGGTCCGTTGGGCAGGAAGCCGCCGTGTGCGGTCAGGTTGGAGAAGCCGGACGCCGGGTGGTCCGAGCCGGGCAGCACGCCGAAGATCGCGAGGGCGCCGAGCACGATGAACGCGGCGATGGCGACGACCTTGATGCCGGCGAACCAGAACTCGAACTCGCCGTAGGAGCTGACCGAGGCCAGGTTGGTGGCGGTGAGGACGAGCATGACGATCAGCGCCCAGCCCCACTGCGGGACCGCCGGTACCCAGCCGGCGAGGATCTTCGCACCGGCGGTCGCCTCGACCGCGAGCACCACGACCCAGAAGAACCAGTACAGCCAGCCGATGGTGAATCCGGCCCAGCGGCCCAGCGCACGGTCGGCGTAGGCGGAGAACGAGCCGGAGGTGGGATTGGCCGCCGCCATCTCGCCGAGCATCCGCATCACGAGGACGACGAGGACACCGACGAGCAGGTAGGAGATCAGGATGCCGGGGCCGGCGGCGGCGATGCCGGAGCCGGAGCCGACGAACAGGCCGGCGCCGATGACACCGCCGATCGCGATCATCGACAGGTGCCGGTTCTTCAGCCCGGCCTGCAGGCCGGATCCTTCCGAGGGGCTCTCGGTGGTGGTCACCGGGTCGGGGGCGGAAACAGGGGGACGTGTGGTCATCTCGACATCCAGGGTCAGATGGGGACGAGGAAAGGTTCCGGCGGGATCGGTCGGGGTGGCCGCATGGATTCCGCCGGGCGGGGCGTGCGAGGTCCGGGTAACGGGGCGGGTGGCGATCACGGTCGCGGAGCGGGCATGGTGGACCGTGCCTCCGGGCAGGTGCCTGCTGGACCGGTCGTGCCGGTGGTGGTCACGGGTTGTGCCGGTGGCGGTCAGGAAAATAGTTCACGACGATCGAAAAAAACAAGAGTCCCGGCACCCGCTCCATGGGATCCGTTCGCCGTCCACCGACGGCGCCCCAGCCCGTACGCACCCTGCCGACGGATCCCGACGACGCTCTCGTCGGGGCGCGAATTCCCTGCTCAGCCCCATAGTGACCCGCCGACGGCCCGACCTCTTCCGCCGGCTTGCGGACCGATCGCGGCAAGGTCTTGTTTAACTGTTCACCTTGCTCTAATTTCTTGCTGCATCGCGATCCGCTCCTCCCGTCGCGACACCTCTCCTCCCCCTGGGAGCCACTCATGCATCACACCGTGGCGTCGTCGCGGGAACCACCCGCGGCCCTGCCCGCTCACAGGTCCCGGTCGGCCGGACCGTCACGTGCCGGGCCCCGCCCCGGCGCGCCGAACCGTGTTCGTCGCGGGCCCCGACCGCGATCAGCGGGCCGTTAGAGTGGCGCCGTGGTGAATGCAGCGGGCAAGTTCGGGCCTTACAACCAACCGGGCCCGGCTCCTACGACCTCGGTCATCGGCGTGGCACACGCCCGCGCGCTGCCTTTCGGGGGCCAGAGCGGATCCGATCTCGTCCGGTCGCGGATCGCTCTACGGGTACGTCTGCGATCCGTGCAGCCCGGGGACCGACTGCCGGACGCCGGGGTCCTCGCCGAGGAGCTGGGGATCAGTGAGATCACCGTGCGCCGCGCACTGGAGGGCATGTGCCAGGACGGCCTGCTCGACCGACGGCGCGGCCGCGCGGGCGGCACCTTCGTCGCACCGGACTGGGACTCGGTCGTCGCCCTGATGCACGACGCCGACGAGGCGGCTTCACTGGACGCCTTCCATCTGCTGCTGGAGTGCGGTCTCGTGGCGCACGGTTCGGGAGAGGTACCGGCCGAGCGGCTGGACGGGCTTCGCGCGCTGGTCGAGGAGATGGAACGGACCGACGCCCCAGCCCGCCTGGCCGAGCTGGAGACCCGCTTCCACCTGGACCTCGCGGAGGCACTCGGCGGCGCGGGAATCCGTGAGTTCGCCGCCGATCTGCTCGGCCGGCTGAGCCTGCTGCTGCCCGGACCGCGGCCCGAGGTGGTACGGGCGCAGAACCGCTGTCACGCCGACGTACTCACCGAGCTGGGGCGGGGTGCGACCGATCCGGCCGTGCGGGCGGTGAAGGCACACCAGCGAGCCCGGCACCGCTGACGCCCGGCCCGTCCCCGCCCGAACAGCCCGCGCACCCACCACGCCGCCACACCGCACGAGGAGTTGCCGCCATGCCCAACCCCGGAACAGGTCCGCTGTCCCCGGCGGGCCCCGTCGGCGGCGCGCCCCAGCGGCTGCGCGGCGGCGTACTCGGCATGGCGGACATCGCCGCCGCCACGATGGCCAACGTCGGCCCGGCCATGAGCTTCTTCTTCGGTTTCGCCTTCCTGGCCACCACCGCGGGCGTGGCGTCGCCCCTGACCATCGCGGCCGCGGGTGTCGCGGTCGCGCTCCTCGGCAACACGCTGGCGGAGTTCTCCAGGGCGCACCCCTCGGCGGGCAGCTTCATCACCTTCGTCGGCAGAACGTTCGGACCGGTCAGCGCCGTGACCACGGCGCTGCTGGCGGCGCTGGGCTACATCATCGCGATGGCCGGCGTCGTCTCGATCTCCGGCGGGTTCGTGCAGATCACCCTGCACCACTACACCGGCGTGGACCTGCCGTGGATCATCTGGACGCTGCTGCTGACCGGGCTGGCGGTGGTGCTGATGCTGCGCGGGGTGGCCGTCTCCACCAAATGGGCCGGCTACTTCTTCGGCGCGGAGATGCTGGTGCTGGTCGTGGTCTCGGTCGCGGCGCTGGTGGAACACCGCGGCCAGCTGTCCTTCGACCCGTTCCTGCCCAGCCACATCAGCGACGGTTTCAAGGGGCTGGCGGCGGGCTTCCCACTGGCGGTGTACCTGTTCATCGGCTGGGAGAACTCGGCGGCACTCGCCGAGGAGACGGAGAACCCGCGGCGCAACGTCGGCCGCGCGGTGTTCTCCTCCGTCGCGATCATGACGGTGAGCTACATCCTCTTCGCCTACGCCACGGTCACCGGCTTCGGCTACGACGTGAACAGACTCGGGGCCTCCCGGATCCCCTTCATCGAGGTGGCCCACGACACCCTCGGCGTGCTGGCGTTCCTCACCTACCTCGGCGGTCTGACCTCCACCCTCGGCGTGCTGATCGCGGGCATCAACTCCCAGGCCCGCCTGGTCTTCAACGCCGGACGCGAGGGTCTGCTGCCCTCCTTCTTCGGCTACGTCCACCCCGTCCGCCGTACCCCGAACAACGCGATCGTCACCTTCACCGCCATCGCCCTGCTGATCATCGGCGGCTGGGGCCTGGGCCACCTGCTGGGCTCGGACGGCGGCTCGATGAACCCGGTGGTCTTCTTCACCGAGTCCTCGACGCTCGGCGCCATCCTGATCCTGCTGGTCTACCTCGCCTCCAACATCGCCCTGCCGCTGTACTACCACCGATACCGCCCCCAGGAGTTCCGGACGGTACGGCACCTGGTACTGCCCGCGCTCGGCACGGTGGCCATCCTGGTCCCGCTCTACTACCTCGCCAAGCCCGGCCAGCCCGCACCGTACAACTGGTTCCCCTACGCCGCCCTGGTCGCCCTCCTCGCCGCCGTCGGCTACGCAGCCCTCCTGGTCCGCCGCGACCCGAGCCTGGCCGAACGCGTCGGATCCATCGTCGCCGATGCCGACTGACTTGCGTGTCGGCGGATCGCCTCACGGGCTCAGTCCGCGAGGTCGGCCTTGCCGAACAGGACCGCGTAACCGGAGGGAAGCTGGCTGATGATCTGATTCAGCTCGCCGCCGGTGACAGCGTCGGCGACGGTGGTCAGGACCGCGCTGGCGTCCCACTGCGCCGTACGAGGCCGGGCATGGGTGCGCTCGGCGACCAGGCGGTAGAACTCTTCGATCCCGAAGCTTCGCGCCTGCTGCGGCGCGGCATGGTCCAGGACTTGTCCCAGTGGGCCGGGCAGCTGGGATGCGAGGTCCTTGACCTCTCCCGGGCTGATCCGTTGGGCCAGCACTTCCAGCACGGCGTTGGTGACGTCCGCGGCTTCGTCCTGGTCGTTGTATTCGCCTCGCTCGCGCACACGGGCGAGGAATCCGTCGTATTTCATCGCTGACCTCCTTCGGTCGGATCCGTCCGCCGGCGCGTAGCTGCCGTTCGCAAGGCTCTTGGCCCGAGACTCACGCAGGGCACGGCGCAAGCGCCCGGAGCCCGAGGAACGGCCGCCCACCGCCTGTTCGAGTCGGTCGCCGCTCGTCGGGCCGGCTTGGCGCTCGCGTCTCAGCCGCTGCTCTCGGTGCTTTCTCTCGTCTCGGTGATCTCGACGTGTCGCGGCTTCGCGACGTCGGCCTTGGGGACGGTGATGCTGAGCACTCCGTCCTGCATCTCAGCCTTGATCTTGTGGGTGTCCAGTTCTCCGGGCAGCCGCAAACGGTATTCGAAGGCTCCGACGCGGCGGGTGCTGCGGCGCAGGACACCCTTGCGCTCCCGCTCCTTGATCTCTCCGGTGACGACGAGTTCGGGACCGTTGGCCTCTACGTCAATGTCCTTGCTCTTCACTCCGGGGAGTTCGATCTCTATGTGGAACGCGTCCTCGGACTCCGACACGTCCGCCAGAGGCGTCCACGCAACCGCGGGTGCCGCGCCCACCGTCGACTCCAGCAGGCCGCTCATCTGGTTGAGCAGTTCGTCGAACTCGACCAGGGGATTGAGAGGGGTGGGTGCCCAGACGGGCCTTCCCTGCAGGCCGCCACCGCGGTGGCGCCGGACGGGCATGGCCATCGCCATCGCCTCCTTCTTCCTTCTCGTGTCTCATCGTCCGCCATGCGTCATGCGAGCCATGCGGACTCCTTGTGACGTGTGCGTGGGGAGACGTCCGAGTGGCCCGCGACAGCCGACGTGCCCGTGGTGCCGGGTACGGCCGAGTGCCCCAGGTGCCGGTGCACGAAGTGGATGGCCATCGCGCCCTCACCGGCCGCGGAGGCCACCCGCTTCACCGAGCCGCTGCGGACGTCCCCGACCGCGAAGACCCCGGGCAGGCTGGCCTCCAGGGTCATGCACGGGCGCCCGCGGCCGTGCCACACCTCGGGGGAGGCGCAGGCTTCCTGGGCCTCCGGCCCGGTGAGGACGAAGCCGCGGGAGTCGAGGGCGATGGTGCCGGCGAGCCACTCGGTGTGAGGTTCGGCGCCGGTGAAGACGAACAGGCTCCGTACCGCCAGCCGGCGGTGCTCGCCCGTGCGGTTGTCGACCACGTCGAGCTCCTCCAGCACTTCCCGGCCGATGACCTCGGTGACCTCGGTGTGCAGGCTGACCTCCACCCGCGGATGGCGCTCGACCTGGTCGACCAGGTAGCGGGACATGTTGGCCTCAAGACTGGCTCCTCGGACCAGCAGGTGCACCTTCGGCGCGTACCCGGCGAGGAACAGCACCGCCTGGCCCGCCGAGTTGCCTCCGCCGACGACGGCCACCGGGTCGGTACGGCACTGCTGGGCCTCGTAGACGGTCGCCGAGTAGTGCACGCTCGTTCCCTCCAGGCGTTCGATGCCGGGCACCTGGAGCCGGCGGTAGCGGGCACCCATGGCCAGGACGACGGCGCGGGCGGCGATCTCGCTGCCGTCGGCGAACGCCACGACGTAGTGGTCGTCGTCCTTGGGATGCAGGCCGGTCGCCTCCAGCGGAAGGCTGATCCTGGCGCCGAACTTGTCGGCCTGGAGCACGGCGCGCTCGGTGAGTTCGGCGCCGGAGATGCCGGATGGGAAGCCGAGCAGATTCTCGATGCGGGACGACGTGCCGGCCTGTCCGCCGGTGGCCATCGCCTCCACCACCGTGGTGCTCAGGCCCTCGGAGGCGGCGTACACCGCGGCAGCCAGGCCGGCGGGTCCGGAGCCCACGATGAGGACGTCGCCGTGACGGTTTCCGGCGGGCAGTGACGGCAGGCCGATGAGCCGGGCCAGTTCCGCGTTGCTGGGGTTGCGCAACAGGGTGGTGTCCCGCCAGATGACGAGCGGTGTCTCCTCCGGGCCGACGCCGAAGCGGCGCAGCAGCTCCTCGGCCTCCTCGTCGGTCTCCAGGTCGATCCACCGGTGCGGCAGCCGGTTGCGGACGGCGAACTCGCGCAGCCGTCTGGTGTCGGGCGAGTAGCGCGAGCCGATGATGCGGAAGCCGGCGCCCTGTCCGACGAGCAGCGCGCGACGGCCCAGACAGGCACGCAGCACGACGTCCCCGATGGTGGAGTCCTGGGACACCAGGTGGCGCAACTGGTCCAAGGAGACGACGAGGACCTCGCCCGGCTCCCTGGCGACAGCGGTGTAGAAGGCCACTTGTCCGTACAGCAGCCCGAGTTCGCCGATGAAGCGACCGGGGCCGTGCACGCGCAGCACGTGCTCCTCGGGAGTGCCGTAGTCCTCGACGACGGCGACGGAACCGCTGAGGACGACGAAGAACGTCTCGCAGCGCTCCCCCTCCCGGATCAGCACGTCGTTCGGAGCCATGGTCCGGCGTTGCCCGTGCTGCGCCAGACGTGCTATCTGGTCCTCCGTGAGGCGCGGATACGCGCCGTAGATGTCCGGGGTCTCCCAGAAGGCGGCCTCGTCCGCTTTCTCCGGCACCGGTTGTTCGCCCGGCAGCGACTGGTCGCCGGACATCAGACGAACGCCTCGTGCACGTAGCACCAGCGCCATTCCTCGCCGGGCTGGAACGACTGCACGATCGGATGGGCGACGGCAGCTGCGTGCGTGCGCGCGTGCTTGTTCGGCGAGGAGTCGCAGCAGCCGACGTGCCCGCAGGTCAGGCAGAGCCTCAGGTGGACCCACGGGGAGCCGAGCAGCAGACACTCCTGACACCCTTCTGGGGTCAGCGGCTGGACCGGCCGGACGAGCGCGAGGTGGGGATCTGCGTGAAGGGTCATCCGGATCACCCTTTCCGGGCGGTGAGCGACTGTTCCACCCACTGGCGCAGAGCGGGGGCGGGCGCCGCCCCCGCCTGCCGGGCGACCGTCTCGCCCCGGTCGAGGATCAGCAGTGTCGGTACGGCCTGTACCTCGAAACGCTGCGACAGTCGCGGGTTCTTGTCGACGTCGACCTTGACGAGTTTGATGCGGCCGGCGAGATCGGTGGCGACCTTCTCCAGTGCGGGGCTGACCATGCGGCAGGGGCCGCACCAGGTGGCCCACAGATCGACCACGACGGGGACGTCGGCCCGCTCGGCGACCTCGGTGAAGTCGTCGTCGCCCGCGTCCACCATCCACGGCAGCGGCTGCTTGCAGTGGCCGCACCTGGGGCGGCCCTCCGCGGCCACGGGCACCCGGTTGGTGCGCCCGCAGTGGGGACACCTGACGGTCGTCGTCTGCATCGTGCTCATGCCGCCCGCGCTCCCTTCACGTCCTCGGGGTGGTCGTAGGTGACTACCAGCTCTCCATGTTCGGCGTCGACGCGGACCGTCGCGCCGTCCTGGACGTCACCGCGCAGCAGGGCGCGCCCGACCATCGTCTCGACCTCGTGGGAGATGTAGCGGCGCAGCGGCCGGGCCCCGTACACCGGGTCGTAGCCCTGGTGGGCGATCAACTCCCGGGCCGATTCGGTGAGTTCCACGGTGATGCGGCGTTCGGCGAGCCGACGGCGCAGTTCGTCGAACTGCAGCTCCACGATCCGCTCGATCTGCCGCTCGCCGAGCGGCTTGAACAGCACGATGTCGTCGACGCGGTTGAGGAACTCCGGGCGGAAGTGCCCGCGCAGCTCGCCCATCACCAGGGCGCGGGCGTCCGGCTTGATCTCGCCCTCGGCGGTGGCGCCGTCGAGGAGGTACTGGGAGCCGATGTTCGACGTCATGATGATCACGGTGTTGCGGAAGTCGACGGTGCGGCCCTGGGAGTCGGTGATGCGGCCGTCGTCGAGGACCTGCAGCAGGGTGTTGAAGACATCGGTGTGCGCCTTCTCGATCTCGTCGAACAGCACGACCGAGTACGGCTTGCGGCGTACGGCCTCGGTGAGCTGGCCGCCTTCCTCGTAGCCGACGTATCCGGGTGGTGCGCCCATGAGCCGGCTGACGGTGTGCCGCTCCTGGTACTCACTCATGTCGAGGCGGACCATGTTGTCCTCGGAGTCGAACAGGGCCGCCGCGAGGGTCTTGGCCAGCTCGGTCTTCCCGACGCCGGTGGGGCCGAGGAAGATGAACGAGCCGATGGGGCGGCGCGGGTCGCGGATGCCGGAGCGGGCGCGGATGATGGCGTCGGCGACGAGTTTGACGGCCTCGTCCTGGCCGATGACGCGCTCGCGCAGGATCTCGTCGAGGCGCAGCAGCTTCTCGCGTTCGCCCTCCTGGAGACGGGCGACGGGGATGCCGGTCCAGGCGGCGACGATCTCGGCGATCTCCTCCTCGGTGACGACCTCGCGCAGCAGCCGGTTCTGCCCTTGTTTGACGGCCAGCTGCTCCTCCTCGGCCTTCAGCCGGCGCTCCAGGTCCTGGAGGCGGCCGTAGCGGAGTTCGGCGGCGCGGTTGAGGTCGTAGGCGCGTTCGGCCTCCTCCGCCTCGTGGCGGACCTGCTCCAGTTCCTGGCGCAGCTCCTGCACGCGGCGGATGGCCTGCCGTTCGGCCTCCCACTGGGCGCGTTTGGCGTCGGCCTCGCCGCGCAGGTCGGCCAGTTCCTTGCGCAGTTCCTCCAGGCGGGCTTTGCTGGCGGCGTCGGTCTCCTTGGACAGGGCCGCCTCCTCGATCTCCAGGCGGGTGACGCGGCGGGTGATCTCGTCGAGTTCGGCGGGCATCGAGTCGATCTCGGTACGCAGCCGGGCGCACGCCTCGTCGACGAGGTCGATGGCCTTGTCGGGCAGGAACCGGTCGGTGATGTAGCGGTGGCTGAGGGTGGCCGCGGAGACCAGGGCCGTGTCCTGGATCTTCACGCCGTGGAAGACCTCCAGGCGTTCGCGCAGTCCGCGCAGGATGGAGATGGTGTCCTCCACGCTCGGCTCGTCGACCAGCACCTGCTGGAAGCGGCGTTCGAGGGCGGCGTCCTTCTCGATGTGCTTGCGGAATTCGTCGAGGGTGGTGGCGCCGATCATGTGGAGTTCGCCGCGGGCGAGCATCGGCTTGAGCATGTTGCCCGCGTCCATGGCCCCTTCGGCGGCGCCCGCGCCGACGACGGTGTGGAGTTCGTCGACGAAGAGCAGGATGCGTCCCTGGGCGGCCTTCACCTCGGCCAGCACGGCCTTGAGGCGTTCCTCGAACTCGCCGCGGTACTTGGCGCCGGCGACCAGGGAGCCCATGTCGAGGGCGAACACCGTCTTGTCGCGCAGGCCCTCGGGGACGTCACCGCGAACGATGCGCTGGGCCAGGCCCTCGACGATGGCGGTCTTGCCGACGCCGGGATCGCCGATGAGGACGGGGTTGTTCTTGGTCTTGCGGCTGAGGATCTGGGTGACGCGACGGATCTCCGCGTCACGGCCGATGACCGGGTCCAGCCGCCCGGACCGCGCCTCGAGGACGAGATCACGGCCGTACTTCTCCAGCGCCTCATAGGCCACTTCGGGGTTGGCGGAGGTGACGCGCTGGTTGCCGCGGACCTGGGTGAGCACGCTCAGGAACGAATCCCGGGTCACGCGGTGCTCCTTGAGCAGGCGTCCGGCGGCGGTCGCCGAGCCCTCCTCGGCCAGGGCGAGCAGGAGGTGCTCCACGGACACGTACTCGTCCTTGAGGCGTTTGGCCTCCCGCTCGGCGGCATCGAGCAGGCGGGACAGGCGCTGGGTGACGAAGACCTGGCCGGGTGCCGCGCCCGGACCGGTGACCTTCGGGCGGCGGGAGAGTTCCTCGCGCACGGCCGCGCGCAGCTGCTTCGGGTCAGTGCCGACCTGTTGCAGCAACCGTGGGATCAGACCGTCCTCCTGATCGAGAAGCGCGAGCAGCAGGTGTTCCCCGTCGACCTCGGTCTGCCCCATGCCGACGGCCGCGCTCTGGGCCTCCTGGAGGGCTTCCTGGGACTTCTGCGTGAGACGGTTCATGTCCATGGGGGTGTTTCCCTCCTCGTACCGGCGCGGCGCAGGGCGGCTTCGAGCATGCTGATGCGGTCCAGCAGGTCGAGCACCAGGCCGATGGATGCGTAGTTGAGGCACAGCCCGGTGCGCAGCCGCTGGACGCGGGCGAGGGCGGCCGGTGCCGTGGGTTCGAACACCAGCCCTCCGGAGGCGTCGCGCTCGGCCTCGACCAGGCCCAGAGCGACGAACCGGCGGATGAGGTCGGGATGGACCCCGGAGCGGCGGGCCACGGTCTGCAGGGAGAGCCTGGGCACCGGCACGATCGCGTACCGGACGCCTGTCGGCGCGGGAGCTGTCGGCCGAGACGCCTGGCGCGCCCCGGCGCGTGGGTCACTCATCGTGTACTCCTGGGGTCGAACGAGGAGACGGCGGCGAGCTCCTCGAAGAGTGCGCGCTCCCGGTCGCTGAGCCTGGACGGCACCATGATCCGGAGCTCGGCGTAGAGGTTGCCGTTCGTGCCGCGCGGGTTCGGCATGCCCTCACCGCGCAGCCGCAGCCGCCGGCCGCTGGACGAGCCCGCGGGCACGCCGACCTTCGCCGTCGCCCCGCTCGGCGTGGGCACCGGAACCGTCGCGCCCAGCGCGGCCTCCCAGGGGGTGACGGGAAGCTGCACGTACACGTCCCGGCCGTCGAGGCGGAACTGGGGGTGCGGCTGGATCCGCACCCGCAGGTACAGGTCCCCCGCGGGGGCGTCACCGCTGCCCCGGCCGCCCTCGCCCGCCAGCCGGATACGCTGCCCGTCGGTGACACCCGGTGGCACGTCGACCTCGTACCGCCGCGGCTGCCCGGTGGGACCGGCGAGCGTGACGGTGCGATGACCTCCGCGGTAGGCCTCCTCGACGGTGAGCGGTAGTTCGGCCTCCTGGTCGGCTCCGGGGACACGCACCCGTCCGGCGCCCCCGAAGAACGAGCCGAACAGGTCGTCGATGTCGACGCCCTCCGCGCCGAAGCCGCTGGTGGCGTACCGGACCCGGGGGCCGTCCCCGGTGGACCAGCGGAAGCCGCCGCCGGGTCCCGCGCCGGCACCGACCCGCTCCTCCCAGTCCTCGGGGACCTTCCGGAAGTCCTCGCCGAAGCGGTCGTAACGGGCCCGCTGGTCGGGGTCGGACAGGGCGCTGAAGGCGTCGTTGATCTCCTTGAACCGCTCCTCCGCCGCGGGGTCCTTGTTGACGTCCGGGTGGTACTTGCGGGCCAGCTTGCGGTACGCCCGCTGGATCTCGTCCTTGTCGGCGTCTCGCGGGACCCCGAGAACCTCGTAGAAGTCGCGTGCCATGGCCGCTCACTCCCGCTTGGCGACGGTCACGGCGGCCGGCCTCAGCTGCCGCTCGGCCTCGCCGTAGCCGGGGCGCAGCACCTGCGCCACGGTGTTCGGTTCGGCGTCGGGGTCCTGGACCACGCCGACGACCTCGTGCCGGGAGGGGTCGAACGGGACGCCGGTCTCGGCGTGACGCTCGTAACCAAGGCGTTCGAGGATGGACACGGCCTGGTCGCGTACGGCGCGAACCCCCTCGACGATCGCCCCGGGGTCGGAGCCCGCGTGGTTCAGGGCCAGTTCGAGGTTGTCGACGACGGGAAGGAAGGCCGCGGCCGTGCGGGCGCGTTCGAGCGCGCGCTCCCGGTCCAGTTCCCTGGCGTGCCGCTTGCGCAGGTTGTCCAGGTCGGCGAGGGCGCGCCGCCAGCGGTCCTCGACCTCTTTCAGCGCGGCCGCGTACTCGTCCTCGACCCCGGCCGGACCGGTGGCCGCGTCGGGGCCCGGTTCGGCCTCCGTGGTCGGCGGCGCGGGCTCGGGCAGGTGGCCCTGCGGCGGTTGTGCGGCGCCGTCGGGCGGTGGGGCGGACGATCGGTCCTGGGGAGGGGTCGGCATGGCGGGTACCTCAGCCCTTGTCGAACTCGGCGTCGATCACGTCTTCGTCGGCGCCGGCACCGCCCTGCCCGGAGCCGTCCGGCCCGGGGCTGTCCGACGGACCACTCGCCGCCGCGGCTTCGCCCTGGTGGGCGGCGAGCCCGGCGTACACCTGCTGGAGTTCGGAGATCAGCGGCCTGGTCTTGTCCACTCCGGCCTCGTTCTTGACCGCGTCGCGGGCCTCTGCCACCAGCATCTCGGCGCGCGCCTTCTCGTGCGCGGGCGCGGCGTCGGCCAGTTCGTTCAGACGCTTTTCGACCTGGTAGGCGATCGCGTCGAGTTCGTTGCGGGCGTCGACGGCCTCGCGGAGTGCCTGGTCCTGGCCCCGGTTGCTCTCGGCCTCCTGGACCATGCGTTCGACCTCGCTCCGGTCCAGGTTGGAGCTCTCGCTGATGGTGATGCCCTGTTCCTTGCCGGTGTCCTTGTCGCGCGCGCTGACGTTGAGGATGCCGTTGGCGTCGATGTCGAAGGTGACCTCGATCTGCGGTTCGCCCCGCGGCGCCGGCCGGATGTCGGTGAGCTGGAACCGGCCGAGGACCCGGTTGTCGGCGGCCCGCTCGCGCTCGCCCTGGAGGACGACGATGTCGACGGCCGGCTGGTTGTCCTCGGCGGTGGAGAAGGTCTCGCTGCGGCGCACCGGAATGGTGGTGTTCCGCTCGATGATCTTCGTCATCACTCCGCCGCGCGTCTCCACGCCCAGGGACAGGGGGGTGACGTCGAGCAGCAGGACGTCCTTGACCTCGCCCTTGAGCACCCCGGCCTGGATCGCGGCGCCCAGGGCCACGACCTCGTCGGGGTTCACGCTCATGTTGGGTTCCTTGCCGCCGGTCAGTCGGCGCACCAGCGCCTGGACGGCGGGGATGCGGGTGGAACCGCCGACGAGGATGACCTCGTCGATGTCGCTCTCGCCGACCTTCGCGTCGGCCATGGCCTGCTGGACCGGACCGAGGCAGCGCTCCACCAGGTCGCCGGTGATCTGCTCGAACGTGGACCGCATGATCGAGTCGGTGAGATGCTTGGGCCCGGAGGCGTCGGCGGTGATGAACGGCAGGCTGACCTGGGTCTGGGTGACGGAACTGAGCTCGGTCTTGGCCTTCTCCGCCGCCTCGAACAGGCGTTGCAGCGCCTGCGGGTCCTTGCGCAGGTCGATGCCGTTCTCCTTCTGGAAGTCGTCCGCGAGGTAGTCGACCAGACGCCGGTCGAAGTCGTCGCCGCCCAGATGGCTGTCACCCGCCGTGGAACGCACCTCGACCACGCCGTCGCCGACATCGAGGATGCTCACGTCGAAGGTGCCGCCGCCCAGGTCGAAGACGAGGACGGTCTCGTGCTGCTTCTTGTCCATGCCGTACGCGAGGGCGGCCGCCGTCGGCTCGTTGATGATCCGCAGCACTTCCAGTCCCGCGATCCGTCCGGCGTCACGCGTCGCGGTGCGCTGGGCGTCGTTGAAGTAGGCGGGCACCGTGATGACCGCCTCCGTGACCCGCTCCCCCAGCTGCTTGGAGGCGTCGTCGGCGAGTTTGCGCAGCACCAGGGCACTGATCTCCTCAGGCGCGTACAGCTTGTCACGCACCTTGAAGCGGGCCTCGCCGTTCTCTCCCGGGACGACGTCGTAGGCGACGGCCTTGGCCTCGTCGGGGATCTCGTCGAAGTGCCGGCCGATGAACCGCTTGGCCGAGTAGATGGTGCCCTTGGGATTGAGGATCGCCTGGCGGCGGGCCAGCTGGCCCACCAGGCGCTCGCCGGTGTCGGTGAAGGCCACGACGGACGGTGTCGTGCGGTTGCCCTCGCTGTTGGGCACGACGGACGGCTCGCCGCCCTCCCACACGGCGATCACCGAGTTGGTGGTGCCCAGGTCGATGCCCACTGCCTTGGCCATGAGGAACTCCTTCCGCGGCGGTCGACGTCCGTCGGCGACCGTTCATCCTCCGGGCCCTGTCCGCCCGGCTTCGAATCTCGTTCAGCTGGGGGCGGGGTCGCTGCGCGGGCGGCCGCCCTTGGAGGAGGCGCTCTCCGTGTTCGCGCCGGCCCCGCTGTCCAGCCCGGCGACCAGCCGGACGGCCTCATCGGCGACGTCCTCGTCCACCATGACGTCGTACCGGCTGGGCTCCATCGAGCGGACCGAGGCGAAGTTCCGGCGGCCGCCCTGGGCCGCGTGCAACAGCACGCCGAGCAGCGCACCGACGACCGCTCCGAAGATCAGCCCGTACAGGGCGAGGAGCAGACCGGAGACGACCGGATTCAGCCAGTTCAGCAGCCCGAAGATCCAGCCGACGAGTACGCCGGGCAACGCTCCGGTGGCTGCGCCGTGGAGGGCGGCCTCGCCGTACCCCATTCGACCGATCACCTGTTCGACCAGGCGCATGTCCCGACCGATGATCGCCACCTTCTGAACGGGAAAGCCCTGGTCGGCGAGGTGATCGACGGCTCGTTCGGCTTCCTGGTACGTCGAGTACGAGGCAACGGCCCTGCGGGCCTGCTCGGTCATGACCACTCCTTCCGCCGGCGGACCGCCGAGTGGTCCCTGCAGGCCCCAGAGTGACTGCTCGCCCGGTCACCCCGCCTGCGCCCAGCGGGTCGAAAAGTGGCAGCGGCGGTTGGTCTGCGAGGGCAGGGAGCGGGACGACGATTCGGGTCCGCGGCGGGGTTACCTCACGGTTCGACCCGGCATGAGGTAGCGGGCGACATTCGACGCGGCTGCGCGACGCCACGGGCCGGCGGCCGTACGGCGGCGACCGCCAGGCCTGACCGGCCCATGGGGTGTCGAGCGGGCCCACCTCCACCGTGCACCGCCTGCTCTCTCCGGAGCCAAGCCGTTGGGTTCAGCCGGGCATGGGATGGTGCGCCCGGGCGAACTGCTCCACGACGGCGGCGCAGAAGGCGGGCAGGTCGGCCGGGCCGCGGCTGGTGACCAGCTGCCCGTCGACGACCACCTCCTGGTCGGCGACGACCTCCGCACCGGCGTTGCGCAGGTCGGTGCGGATGCTGGGCCAGGACGTCAGGCGGCGGCCGCGCACGGCGTCGGCTTCCACCAGCGTCCACGGGCCGTGGCAGATCGATGCGACCGGTTTTCCGCTGGCCATGAAGTCCCTGACGAACTGCACCGCGTCGCGGTCCATGCGCAGCTGGTCGGGGTTCATGGTGCCGCCGGGCAGGAGCAGGGCGTGGTAGTCGTCGACGGAGGCGTCGGCGACCAGGCGGTCCACGGGGAAGGTTCCCGCCGGGTTGAGGTCGAACTGGCGAGCCTGGATCTCGCCGGGATGGAGCGAGAGGATCTCGGTCTTGGCCCCTGCGCCCTGCAACGCACCGCGCGGCTGGTCGAGTTCCACGCGCTCGACGCCGTCGGCGGCGAGGATTCCCACCCGCATCCCCCGGAGTTCCTGTGTCACGGTACGACTCCCTTCACGAGTCGCTGGTGGTACGACACGAGCGGCAGGGACACCCGGAAGGGCCCGTCCCGGGCGCGACTGCTACAGCAGCCGGTCGAACACCGCGGTCACGCCGTCCCAGTGGCTGGTCTGCGGGTTCTTGACATCCGGATAGATGCTTGTGAACGTCTCGGCGAGGGCGACACTGAGACCGCCGATGATCTCGGGGTAACGCTCTTCGGTCTCCTGGGTGGGTGTCCTGTCGAGGGGAGGGTGCGCGGCGAGCTGTTCCACGATCGGCTTCAGCTCGACCTCCTCGTCGAGCCGCCGGAACCGGTGGATGCTCTCCTGGAGGCCCTTGGTGATCGGCAGATCCCACGGTTCGATGGTGTCCCGGCCGTTGGCCTTGGCCGACGCCTGGCCGACGACCAGGAGGTCGTAGAGCTTGGCGTCGACGAAGTCGCCGTACCGCTTCAGGTCGTTCTTGTCCACGTCGAGGCCTGCGGCCGCGCGGAAGAACCTCTCGAACTTCGACACACCCATCACGGCCATGCCTCTCGCCTCCTCACCGGGAACCGGACGGCGTCGTTCGCTCCCGCCAGCGCCGCCATCGGCTGTTACCGGTCGAGATTCGCAGAGCCCGCCTGCTGAGCGCCTCCGCATCCCAGGCCGAAAAAGAACACCCCCTCCTACCCTGGCAGAGCAGCATGGAATGCGCAGGCATCCCCCGGTCAGCCGTACGGCCGTCCCTCCGCACGAAGCTGCGCGGCGTTGCAGCGCCTCGAACGAGAGCCGCTGACCGGACGACATGGCCAACTCGGGGAAGCGGGACTGCGGGGCGGGCCAGCCCCCTGTCTGACGAGGTCATCATCTCTTGGGTGCCCTGACGCACATCCGGCAGACCGGCGGCGGTGTCCCCTTCGCCGTGGCGGAGCCGTCTGCACTTGTGCTCGGAGGTCCACGGAGCCCGCCGCTTTTCCGCCCGTCGGGGGCAGGCAGGGCGTGGCCCATGTCCCGAGCATGGAAGTGGCCTCTGCTGTGCTGAGGCGCATGCACCATGACGCGCATCAGCCCGCCACCCCACACGCACGACGCACCCTTCGGTGGCTGTCTCAGGTCCCACGCCAGGCAGTTGCAAAGCTTCAGAAAGGGAACGGCTCATGGACTACAACACCTTCCTCGACACCATCACCCGGCGCGCCCCCGTCCCCCCGGAGAAGGCGGAGCCCCTCACCCGTGCCACCCTGGAAACCCTGGCCGAGCGGCTCACCAGGGGTGAGGCGGAGGACCTCGCGTCCGAACTGCCCAAGCCGCTGAAGGAACCGCTGGTCTCTCCCACTCCGGAGGCCGAGCGCTTCGGACTCGACGAGTTCGTCAATCGGGTGAGCAGGCGAGCAGGGGTGAGCCCGGACGAGGCCCGCGAGGGCGTACGGGCGGAGCTGAGCACCCTGAGGGACGCGGTCAGTGACGGCGAGTTCCGCCAGGTGATGTCCCAGCTGCCCCGGGACTTCGAGGCTCTCGTCAGCGCCCCGGGCTAGAAGGAGCCACGACCGACGAGGTCGACTCGTCGAGTCCGAAGGGTTCGGCCTCCGGCGTCTCGGGCGCCTCGGACGACACGGAGGCCGAGGTACCGCAGGGGCTGTTCTTCCGCGACGTGCGGGATCTCCGACTGACAGATCCGGGGAGAGGGCCACCGGCGCACCACCTCACCGTGCCTTCCCAGGACCCCTACAGCACCACGTTCGTCTCCGCGTCCCGCCACCGGCGCGCAGAGCGAACTCCTGTGGGAACGTCGGCGTCACGTCGGCGAGGGGATGCGCGAGGACCTCCGGTTGGGCAACCTCAGCACACGTCCGACGCGGACGCGGACTCGGACTCGGACTCGGACTCGGCATGAAATCGCCGGAGGATCGCATGACACGACCGACAGTTCCTTCATCCGGCGCACCCGTGGACGTCGAAGGCGGGGCGCAGCGGCCGTTCTCCGAGCACGCGGCCATGGCCAGGGCGTATCCCGGCGGCAGGATGACCGTTGGCGCCATCACGCCCCTGGAGGGCTTCGAAGGGGCCGTGCCGTCCCTGGCCGGGCACATCGAGCGGATCCAGCAGGCCGAACGGGCCGGCTTCGCCTCGGTGTGGGTCCGTGACGTGCCGCTGCTCGACCCGAGCTTCGGGGACGCCGGGCAGGTCTTCGACCCCTGGGTGTACCTGGGTCAGCTCAGTGCCCGCACCACCTCGATCACACTGGGGACCGCCAGCATCGTCATGCCGCTGCGGCATCCCTTGCACACCGCCAAGGCGGCCGCCTCGGTGGACCAGCTGTCAGGCGGACGGCTCCTGCTCGGGGTGGCCACCGGTGACCGGCCCGTGGAGTTCCCGGCCTTCGGTCAGGACCTGGGCGGCCGGGCCGAGAGGTTCCGGCAGTCGCTGGAGTACTTCCGTGTCGTCCTCGAGCACCGTTTCCCGCACGTGGAGTCGCCGCTCGGCCGGATGCGCGGCACCGATCTGCTGCCCAAGCCGGTGTACCGGCGGATCCCCGTACTGATGACGGGACGCGGCCGACAGGACGTCCGGTGGATCGCCGACAACACGGACGGCTGGCTGTACTACACCCCGCCGCTCCAGCAGCAGGCCGAGAACATCGAACGGTGGCGGGAGCTGACCCGGGGCGACGGCGGTGGGTTCAAGCCGTACGCGCAGGCCACCTATCTGGATCTGACCGAGGACCCGCTGGCCCTGCCCCGGCGCATCCACCAGGGCTTCTCGGTGGGCCGGGTGTCGTTCCTGGCGATGATGCGGGCCTGGCAGGACATCGGCATCGACCAGCTGATGATCAACTTCAAGCACAGCCGCCGTCCGGTCGCCGAAGTGATCGACGAACTGGCCGAACACGTGCTGCCGCACTTCCCACCCGGGCGCTCGGAGGCGCGCGGCGAGCACCGGCCCGTGGAGCGGACGGGGCCCTGAGGAAGCACGCCCCCGGCGCCCCTGCGTGACAGGGCCCGGCTCAGTCCCGGACGGCCCCGGACGGCCGCTCCTGCGCGTAGTCGCACGTGCCCTCCGCCCGGAACTGCAGGGCCGCCCTGGTCACCTCCGCGCCGAGGCCGCGCAATTGGTCCGCGACCGCCTGGTCGGTGAGGCGTCCGTCGCCGTCGAAGACCCGGGAGGACCGCGGGACCGCGAACACCAGCGGCACGGCCCAGCCGCGCAGCGACCGCACGATGAACTCCATCGCGTTGATCGCCTGCAGGCCCTGCACCCCACCGGCGGTCGTCAGCATCCCCACGGGTTTGTTGCTGAGGTAGGGCGGGTCGTGGTCGGCCAGGAGGGCGAGCCAGTCCACCGCGTTCTTGAACACGCCGCTGACCGACCCGTGGTAGGTCGGGCTGCTCCACAGCAGGGCGTCGGCGGCCTGCACGGTGTCCGCAAGCCGGCGGGCGGACGGGGGGATCCCGTGCTCGGACGTGTAGAACGGAAGAGCCAGCCGCTTGAGGTCGATCACCAGGGTGCCGGCGCCCGCATCGGCCGCCCCCTCGACCGCCACACACAGTGCGGTGAGGCTGGTCGACGGGGGTGCGCAGCGAACCTCCCATTCCGACGACGAGCGGGCGCGTCATCCTGCAACTCCTTCAGAGCATCTCCAGGGGCGTGGGCCCGCCGGGTGGCGGGAACGCCTCGTCGAGGGCGTCGAGCGCCTCGGTGGGAAGGTGGAGGTCCACCGCGCCGCGGTTCTCCCGGACGTGGTCGGGTGATCCGGAACGCGGGATCGCGGTCACCCCCTGTTCCAGCACCCAGGCGAGTGCCACCTGGGTCGGCGTGGCTCCGACGGCCCGGGCCACGGCATCCAGTGCCTCGACCTTCAGGAGCCGTCCCTGCTCGATCGGGGAGTAGGCCATGACCGTCACCCCGGCCTCGCGGCACCAGGGGAGAAGATCCCACTCGATGCCGCGCCGGGAGAGGTTGTACAGCACCTGGTCGACGGCCGCGGCGTCGCCACCGGGGAGGGTGGTCAGCTCGGCCATGTCGGCCACGTCCAGATTGCTCACGCCCCAGTAACGGATCTTCTCCGCCTCCATCAGGTCGGTGAATCCCGCCAGGGTCTCCTCGAGTGGCCACCGTCCCCGCCAGTGCAGCAGGTACAGGTCCAGCCGTTCCGTACGGAGCCGCCGCAGGCTGCCCTCGCAGGCGGCGACGGTGCCCTTCCGGTCGGCGTGGCCGGGCAGCACCTTGCTGACGAGGAAGACCTCCTCCCGGCGTCCGCGGAGGGCCTCCCCGACAAGTTCCTCGGTTGCGCCGTCGCCGTACATCTCCGCCGTGTCGACGACGGTCATCCCCAGGTCCACGCCCAGCCGCAGTGCGGCGATCTCCTGTTCACGCCGGGCCGGGTCCTCGCCCAGGTACCAGGTGCCCTGCCCGAGCGCCGCGATCTCCTCCCCGGAGGGGAGCGCGATCGTTCCGGCCGATTCCGCAGACATCCCGGGCCTCCCGTCCGCCGCGGATCCGTGTCACGCGCACCCGCACCGGGTGCCCAGGTCCGCGCCTCCCAGACAGCCCTGTCGCATGCGCCGCAGGCAGGTCAGGAGGGGTGAGCGGACTGCGCCGAGAGCTCGCCGGGACCGGGTGCGCGATCCCGCAACGCAACGATCACCGACACAACGGCGCCGCAGGAGAGGACCGTCGCGAAACCGATCATCGCGGTCTGCACGGCGAAGTGCCGCAGGGCGATCCTGAACAGGACGGAGGGCAGGCCCATTTCGCCACGTCCCCTTCGGTACCGTCCAGGTGGTTTCTGACGGCCTCGGCGATGTCGGAGACGCGACTGATGGCCGGGCAACGGGGGTCGAGAGCCCGGGCGATCTTCGACGGCAGACGGGGTCGGCCACCAGTACGACACGCACGGATCTGCCGGGGGGACGTCTCGGGTACGTCAGTCGTCATGACCACACCTTCGTGTGCGCCCCGCGCCATGGCGGCCGCGAAGGACCAGCGGTCCTCGGGTATCACCCACCGCGCCCCGGCACACACGCGGCGTCCAAGCCGCGGGCGCCATGCCGAAGGCCCCGGCGTCACCCGGCGGATTCGACGGCCTGGGCGAAGTCCGTTCCGAGCTGCGACAACAGGTCGTTGAACTCCTTCTCGCTGATCGCCTCGCGGAGCACGGCCAGTACGGTCCGCACACCTCGGTCGGCTTCCTCCTCCTTGAGCATGGTGCGTTCGGCCACGCGCCGCACGCTGTCGTGGTGGCCGAAGCGCTCGATGCGGTCCGTGGTTCCCCGGCGCACCGCCTCCGCGAGGCCCTCGGGGAGCTCGGTGATCAGGTCGCCGGCCTCTCCCGGGCTCAGCCTGTGGGCCAGCGTCTCGAGCGTGGCCCAGGTCAGGTCCGCCGCCTCCTGCCGGCCAAGTCCGGTGCGCTCGGCGACGGTACGGACGAATTCCTGCTCATCCATGCGTCGTCCTCCTTCGCTGCTGTGTTGCGACGAACGGCGCGGATCCCCCTGCAAGCCTGCCACGCCGGCCCGGGCCGCGCCCGCGCACGGGACGGCGGTGACCACGACGAATCAGCACGTGTGAGCGGGCCCGGGCGTGGAAACCCGAGGTGCCCCGACCCCAGGGAGGCGTCATGGACGCCCATGTCACTGCCCAGGGAAGCCCCATCGCCACGGTCAACCCGTACACCGGTGAAAGGGTTCGTGAGTTCCCGGCGCTGAGCGCGGAGGACGTGGGGCGCGCGATCGACGCGGCGCACTACGCCTTTCCGGACTGGCGTGCCCGGTCGACGGCCGACCGGGGGGCCCTCGTGCAACGCGCCGGCCGGCTCATGAGGGAGCGCAAGGAGGAACTGGCGCACCTCCTGACCCTCGAGGTCGGCAAGCTGATCAACTCGAGCCGTGCAGAGGTCGACCTCGCGTCCCACATCCTCACCTACTACGGCGAGCACGGCCCCGACTTGCTGGAAGAACGACCCCTGCCGGTGCCCGAGGGCACGGCCGTGCTGGTGAACGAGCCGCTCGGCGTCCTTCTCGGTGTGATGCCGTGGAACTTCCCGCTGTACCAGGTCGTCCGATTCGCGGGTCCGAACCTCGTCCTGGGCAACACGATCCTGCTCAAGCACGCGAGTAGCTGCCCCCAGTCCGCACTGGCACTCGAGCAGCTGTTCACGGATGCGGGTGTGCCGACCGGGGTCTACACCAATCTTTTCGTGCGGGGCAGAGACGTCGGGAAGATCATCGATGACTCGCGCGTGCAGGGAGCGTCACTGACCGGAAGCGAGCGGGCGGGCGAGAGCTTGGGCGAGATCGCCGGCCGCAATGTCAAGAAGTCCGTCCTCGAGCTGGGTGGCAGTGATCCTTTCGTCGTACTGGACGATCACAACCTCGAGCGCACCGTGTACGCCGCGTTCCTCGGCCGGATGGGCAACACCGGACAGTGCTGCGTGGCAGCCAAGCGCTTCATCGTGCTTGCCGACGTCTACGACGCCTTCGTCACCGGGCTGCGTGACCGGATGAGCGAGATGCAACCGGGAGATCCGGTCGACCCGGCCACCACGCTCGGCCCGCTGTCCTCCGAGGCCGCGGCCGAACTCCTGATGGAGCAGGTTCGTGACGCGGTGGACAAGGGAGCCACGGTGGTGCTGGGCGGCGGGCGGCCCGCCCTGCCGGGCGCCTTCGTCGAGCCGACCCTTCTCACCGACGTCACACCGGACATGCGGGCCTACCGGGAAGAGCTCTTCGGCCCCGTCGCCACGGTCTACCGGGTCGCCGACGAGGACGAGGCCGTGGCACTGGCCAACACCTGCCCCTACGGCCTGGGAGGCGCGGTCTTCGCCGCCGACCCGGAACGTGCTCGCGGAGTCGCGGACCGGCTGGAGGCGGGCATGGTATGGATCAACCACCCGACCGCGTCCCGACCGGAGCTGCCCTTCGGCGGCATCAAGCGCTCCGGCTACGGGCGCGAGCTCGGCGACGAGGGCATCGTGGAATTCGCGAACCGCAAGCTCGTGCGCTACGTGGACGCCGACGCCCCGATCGAGGAAGTGCTGGGCTGACCTACGAGCCCGTCGACCGCGCCCTCCACGGCGAGCTGGGTGCGGGAGCGGGACAGGCTGCGTTCGAGCGGCTGCAGCAGCGGCTCGCCGGACGCGGGACGACTGTCCCCCAGGCACCGAGGGAGTGGCCGGTACCGCGCCACCGTGGGCGCCTGGTGCGTGCCGCGCGGCTCACGGGCGCGCAGCACCGAACCCCACGACGCCTTCTTGTCTGCTGGAGACGCATCAAGAAGGCCAACACATGAGCCCGGTTCCTGCAGCCTGGGGCTTCGAGCGCCGCGGCCACGCCTGAACCTCCGCGCTTGCCGCCCGAGATGCCGCCGCCCGGCGGCAGCGCTGCTGACACCACTCCCACAGGAGTTCCAGGAGGCGTCAGCCGGGCCCGCCCAGTACGATCTTCCACACTCGGGTCGCCACCTGGAGGTTCAGCCGGTCCTCGACGTTCGCGAGGTCGTTGCCGCTGATGTCGCGGATGCGCTGGAGCCGATAGCGCAGCGTGCTGCGGTGGATCGCGAGGGATTCCGCGGTCTCGTCGTAGTTGCCGCCGCAGTCGAAGTACCGGGACAGGGTCTCCACCAAGGTCGCGTGGTGCCGGGAGTCGTAGTCGATGAGCTGCCCGAGCCACTCCTGGACGAACATCTCCAGTTCCTGGTAATCGTTGCCGGGTCCCAGGATGCGGTAGAGGCCGAGCTCGTCGAAGAACGACGTGCCGTAGCGCTCGCGGGAGTGGCGGCGCACGTCCAGGGCGCGCTGGGCCTCCTGGTAGTGGTGGGGGATGTCGTTCAGGGAGTCGGAAGGGGCGCTCACCCCGATCGTCCCGGACCGTGTTCCGGTCTCCCGGGCGAGCGCTTCGTACAGCGCGCGGGCGTGCGGCCTGTCGTCGGTGACCAGGACGACGTGGTCGGAGCGTCGGGTCAGCAGCGAGCGCATGCCCACGGCAGAGGCCGCCCGCCCCACGGTCTGTGCGAAGGAATCGTCGACGGTCCGGTTCGACCACTCCACCACGACGACGTAGTGGCTGCGGTGCAGGTCGTGTCCGGCTGCCTCGGACCGGGCGTAGGCGCTCGCCTCGTCCGTCCCTGCCAGGAGGTCGTCCACCAGCTCGCGGTGCAGCCTCAGCTCCGCTTCGGCCAGATTGCGCAGGTGCGTCAGCTCCGGGGCGAGTGACGCGGCAGCGTGTTCCAGCGCGAGCACGGTGTGCTCGTCGGCCTCGTGCCGGGCATCGACCAGGGCCAGCACGCCCAGGATCTCGCCGTGCGGGCGGATGAGGGTGATCAGCCGGTCCCTTATCCGCACCGGCCCGGCCTGACGGGCGACGGCGTGCAGCATTTCGTCCTGGCGCACGGGGTCCGGTTCGGGATAGGGGACGGGGCGGCTGGGGCCGGTCCAGGACCTCAGCCGGCCGAAGCGGTCCTCGACCAGCGCGGGAAGTCCAGTGAGCCCGTGCAGTGCGCGGGTGACGGCTTCCTCGCCGCCACCCGAGGCAGCGACGCCGGCCATGAACGCGTGAACGGCTCGCTCGTAGCCCAGCTCGGCCACCACAGAGATCAGCTGTCGCTGGAGGGCTGTACGTTCGTCCCTCAGTCGGTGCAGCGCCAGCGCGTCCTCGAGTCGACGGCGATGTGCGAAAGCGACTGACAGTGCAGCAGCGGTGTGCCGGACGAACGTGGCGAGCAGAGATCGCTCGGCCGCGGTGGGCCGGGAGCGGGACGTCACCACGAGGTAGCCGTGGAGTCCCTCGAGTCCGCGGAGCCCCAGGGCCCGGCCCCAGGGCCTGCCGGGTACGGTCACGTTGCCGTCCTGCCCGGCCAGCTCCCGCACCCTCCGGCTCACGGCCGAGGCAGGCACCTGCCCGTCCCTTGGACTGGGGACCAGGTCGCCGGCCACATTGAGGTATCCGGCCTCGGCACTGTATGGCCCCGCGGCGGCTATGTGGTCCATGGCCAGGCGCAGGATCTCGACTTCGTCCGCAGTGCCGAACAGGGCGCGGGAGAGCGCGACCAGTTCGTGGAGGGCGTGGTCGGCTGGGGTGCGAGCGGGCGGGCGGGGCCCTCCGCGCGCGGCCGTGGGGTGCCGCCCGGCGCTGCCCCGCGGAAGGCTGCCCTTTCCGCGGGAGTAACGGTGGTACAGGCGGTGCGCCCGACTGCCGGCCATGGGACCACTCCGTCCCTCCACGCCTTCAGAGAACCGAGCGGCATGTCGCGTACCCGCTCATGGACCGGCTACCCGATATGTGCCCGATATGTGTGGATCCTTTCTCCCGTACTCGTGGGGCGACCGGACCTGTGCATTCCTGACTCGCCGGGCGCAGGCGTGGAGCCACCCGGTTCGTCACCCTGGGGAGTGCTGTGAGTGATTACCCGCACCCGGGCGAGGGCGGAGTGCGGCGTCAGCCGCCGGCCACGGCGCGCACCGCCTCCTCGACCGGGGTGGACCCGCTGATCAGCTCGAGGATGCGCCCGGCGGTCCTGGGCTCGTGGAGCAGGGCGGCGAGCACCGCAGCCACGTCATCGCGCGGTACTCGGCCGCGGTCGGTGTGCTCGGCGAGCGTGACGCGGCCGCTGCCGGGGTCGTCGGTCAGCATCCCCGGGCGCAGAATCGTCCAGTCCAGTCCCGGACGGGAGGCGATGTCGGCGTCCGCCTCGCCCTTGGCCTTCAGGTAGGCGGCGAACACCGGGTCCGTGCCGGGCGGCGGCGGACTGTCCACGCCCATGGCGGAGATCACCAGGAAGCGGCGCGTCCCGGCGCGCTCGGCCGCGTCGGCGAGGAGGATGGCCGCGTTCCGGTCCACCGTCTGCTTGCGGGCCGCGCCGCTGCCCGGTCCGGCGCCCGCGGCGAACAGTGCCGCGTCGGCGCCGCCGAGGTGGCCGGCCCCCCCGGCCACCGAGGCGTGGGCCCGATCGCACACCACCGCGTCCGCACCCTCCGCGCGCAGGTCGGCCGCGTG
>NZ_JBEYXJ010000044.1:0-62711 GCF_040645015.1 Streptomyces sp. NPDC046881
TCGTACCACGAGCCGTACAGGGCCCGTTCCCGCTCCACCAGCAGCGGCATCGGATCCGAGGCGGTCACCAGCTCCCGCAGCGGATGACGGGCCAGCAGCGCCTCCACCTCCGGTGACAGGGCGGCCTTCAACCGGTCGTGCACCGACAGGGAGTCGTCGCCGAGGGCGTGCGCGGCGGCCAGGACCAGCTGGCGCTCCGGGCCCTTGGGCACGCCGGCGGCGGCCCGCTCGTACAACTCGGCGCCCTCCTCCAGCACCAGACCGGTGTCGATCCCGGCCGGCACCTTCACGGAGGCGGTGTGCCGCCACGTCGCCAGCGGATGGCTCCACGCCTCCACCCGGAAGGTCCAGCGGCCGGTCGAGTCGGGGGTGACCTCGGCACCCCAGCGGTCGCTGCCCGGGGACAGCTCCCGCATCGGTGTCCAGGGGCCGCGGCGGCCCTTGGGATCGCGCAGGACCACGTTCGCGCCGACGGCGTCGTGCCCTTCTCGGAACACGGTGGCCGTGACCTCGAAAGTCTCCCCGGCCACCGCTTTCGCCGGGCGCCTGCCGCACTCCACGGCCGGCCGGACGTCGCGTACCGGTACACGGCCGATGGCCGGGGTCCTGCGCATGTATCTCACCTCCGCCGTGCGCGGAGCCGGGCACCCGGCCCGGCTCCGCGATCCAGGGATCGGGCCGGCGTGTGCCGGTCCCGAGAGGAACGCCTTGTACGGTGCCAGGTCAGGGGCTTGACGCCGTGGAACGCCGCTCCGGTGGCGGCGCTCTTCTGGCCGCCCGACGCGGCTGCGGCCGTCCGTCCTGCTCGCGCAGGTAGGTGACCAGGTTCGTGCGGAGATAGCGCTCGGCGGCGTCCGCGGCCTCGCGGGCGCAGCGTTTGCCCATCAGCACGCACAGGGTGTAACCCGAGTCCTCGAAGGTGGCCCGGACCGTGCGGTCGTAGGGCGAGGCGAGCATGACGCGCTCCCACGCCCGGTAACGCCGCAACTGCCGGGCCACTTCGGCCTTGGCGGGTAGCAGCATGGCCCTCATTCACCTTCCACGCTCTCGACTGGGCGCGTTCCCGACGGTCGGGTGGTGTCCGCGCAGGGGAGGGCACGGCACCGTTACGGCGATCGAGGCTTTCACTTATGGTGCACGGGTGACGACGCAGCGTCTTGTTGGAGCTTCAATTAACGGGGTGTCGGTGGCTCCTGTTGCACGAATGGCGTAGTGCCCTCACCGTGGAGGTGACTCAGAAGCGATCAACGCTCACGCTGGGTGTCCGGGATCCCTCCCGGAGGGGCGAGGGGAGCGATGAGCTTCGCCGGTGAGGAGCAAGCGACGATGAAGACCGCAGTGCCCTGCTACTACCACCTCGACGTGGAAGTCAGCCCGGAACGGGTGGGACAGGTCAGCCGCATCCTGGCCGCCCATCTCCGCTACTGGGACCTCGACAACCTCGTGGACCCCGTCTGCCGCGGCACCGAACTGCTGCTGCGGGCGATCGACGCGCACGCCAACGACAAGCACACCTCCATCGAGATGTGGTGGAACGGCCAGCACCTCATCACCGCCTTCGGCGACGACGACCCGGACCTGCGCCCGGACACCGACCTGCGGTCCTGCCTGGCGGACATCGCCGCCATGAGCGACGGCTGGGGCTGCTGCGCCTCCGAGACCGGCAGCAAGATCATCTGGTTCTCCCGGCGCGCCCGGGCCGGCCAGCGCGTCCCGCTGGTGCCCATCGCCCCCGACCCCGCGCTGCGGGAAGGGCTCCGGGTGCCGCGCGAGGAGGCCGTGGCCGTACTGGCCGCGCCGGCGCCCGCCGCCGACGACGCCCTGGAGGGCCGCCGGTGACCGCCCGCAAGTCCCGCAAAGGGGTGCCCGTGTGGAGCGGGCACCCCTACCCGTTGGGTGCCGCGTTCGACGGACAGGGCACCAACTTCGCCCTGTTCAGCGAGGTCGCCGAGCGCGTCGAGCTGATCCTGGCCGACGACGCCGGCACCCTGACCCCCGTCCGCCTGCACGAGGTCGACGGCTTCGTGTGGCACGCCTACCTGCCCGGCGTCGGCCCCGGCCAGCGCTACGGCTACCGGGTGCACGGCCCCTGGCAGCCGGCGCTCGGCCACCGCTGCAACCCGGCCAAGCTGCTGCTCGACCCCTACGCCCGCGCGGTGGACGGCCAGATCGACAACCACGCCTCGCTGTACGAACGCGCCCCGGACGGGCCGGCCCCGGCCGACAGCGCCGGGCACTCCATGCTCGGCGTGGTCACCGACCCGTTCTTCGACTGGGGCGACGACCGCCCGCCCCGGACGCCGTACGCGGACTCGGTGATCTACGAGGCCCACGTCCGCGGCCTCACCATGACCCACCCGGACGTCCCGGAGCGGCTGCGCGGCACCTACGCGGGCCTCGCGCACCCCGCCGTGACCGAGCACCTCACCTCGCTCGGCGTGACCGCCGTCGAGCTGATGCCGGTGCACCAGTTCGTCCAGGACGGCGTGCTGCAGGACCGCGGCCTGTCCAACTACTGGGGATACAACACCATCGGCTTCTTCGCCCCGCACAACGCCTACTCTGCCTTCGGCACCCGCGGCCAGCAGGTCAACGAGTTCAAGGCCATGGTGAAGGCGCTGCACGCGGCCGGCCTCGAAGTCATCCTCGACGTCGTCTACAACCACACCGCCGAGGGCAACGAGCTGGGCCCCACCCTGTCCTTCCGGGGCATCGACAACGCCTCCTACTACCGCCTGGTCGACGGCGACTGGGCGCACTACTACGACACCACCGGCACCGGCAACAGCCTGCTGATGCGGCACCCCTACGTGCTGCAGCTGATCATGGACTCGCTGCGGTACTGGGTGACCGAGATGCACGTCGACGGCTTCCGCTTCGACCTCGCGGCCACCCTGGCCCGGCAGTTCCACGAGGTGGACCGGCTCTCGGCCTTCTTCGACCTGATCCAGCAGGACCCGGTGATCAGCCGGGTCAAACTGATCGCCGAGCCCTGGGACGTGGGGGAGGGCGGCTACCAGGTCGGCAACTTCCCGCCGCTGTGGTCGGAGTGGAACGGCAAGTACCGGGACGCCGTACGGGACTTCTGGCGGGCCGAGCCCGGTTCGCTCGGCGAGTTCGCCTCCCGGCTCACCGGCTCCTCCGACATCTACCAGCGCAGCCGGCGCCGGCCGCGCGCGAGCGTCAACTTCGTCACCGCGCACGACGGGTTCACCCTGCGCGACCTCGTGTCGTACAACGACAAGCACAACGAGGCCAACGGCGAGGAGAACCGGGACGGCGAGAGCCACAACCGGTCCTGGAACTGCGGGGCCGAGGGCGAGACCGACGACCCGGCCGTCCTCGAACTCCGCGCCCGCCAGCAGCGCAACCTGCTGGCCACGCTGCTGCTCTCGCAGGGCATCCCGATGCTGTGCCACGGCGACGAACTCGGCCGCACCCAGCGCGGCAACAACAACGCCTACTGCCAGGACAACGAGATCTCCTGGGTGGACTGGAACCTCACCGACGGCCAGCGCGGCCTCGCCGAGTTCACCCGGCACCTGATCGCGCTCCGCGCCGCGCACCCGGTGCTGCGCCGGCGGCGCTTCTTCCGCGGTGAGACCGTGACCAACGCCGAACAGCCGCTGCCCGACCTGATGTGGCTCAGGCCCGACGCCCGCGAGATGACCGACCGGGACTGGCAGCGCGGCGACGCGCACTCGGTCGGCGTGTTCCTCAACGGCGACGCCATCGCCGAACGCGACCCCTACGGCCGCCGCATGATCGACGACTCGTTCCTGCTGCTCGTCAACGGCTACTGGGAACCGGTCGTCTTCCGCCTGCCCGACGGCTCCTTCGGCGAACGCTGGACCACCCTGATCGACACCGCCGACCCCGACGGCATCCCCGACGAACGCGAGCACAAGGCGGGGACCAGGCTCCGCGTGGAGGCGCGCAGCCTGGTCCTGTTGTCACGTCCGTCGCGTGCCGGTACCTGACCCGCTCGCCCGGCGGGGCCGCGGACGGCCGCTCCGCCGGCTCAGCGGGCGCCCCGCGACGTCACCGTGAACTGGGCCCCGTCGGCGTCCCGCAGGATCGCCTCGGTCTCGCCCTCGCGCAGGACGCTCCCGCCGTGCTTCTCCGCCGCGCGGGCGCAGCCGGCCACGTCGGCCACCGAGAAGTGGATCTGCCAGTGCGGCCGTACCGAGGGGTCCGGAGCCGCCTCCACCGCGCCCGAGTCGATCCGCGCCACGATGTCACCGCGGCTGCGCAGCACCACCTCGCCACCCTCGTACTGCACCTCGCAGCAGCCCGGCAGCCCGCTCGCCCAGTCCAGCACCTCGCCGTAGAAGATCGCGGCGTCGAAGGCGTCCCGGGTGTGCAGCCGGACGAAGGTCGGCGCCGCCTGCCGCCAGACCTCCCAGTTGGTGACCAGCTCGCCCTGCCAGATCCCGAAGGTGGCCCCGTCCCGGTCGGCGAGCAGAGCCGCCCGGCCCGGCGGGAAGGACAGCGGCCCGACCGCCGACGTGCCGCCCCGCTCCCGGACCCGGGCCACGGCCACGTCCGCGTCGGGCACGGCGAAGTACGGCGTCCAGGCCACCGCCATCTGCCACATGGAGGCGACGGCGGCGATCCCCGCCACCGGGACCCCGTTGGCCAGGGCGATGCGGAAGTGCTCGCCGAGCTTGGCGCCGCGCCAGCGCCAGCCCAGGACGGCCGCGTAGAAGTCCTGGGTGGCCTGGAGATCGCGGCTGGTCAGACTCACCCAGCAGGGCGCACCGAAGACGGAGTCGGTGGAGATGACTTCTTTTCTGCGCGGTCCGGAGCCGGCGGGGGTGTCGTGGTTCATGGCAGTCGCGTCCTGCTCTCGGGGCCGGGCGGCCACCGGTCTGACACCAGTGTCCAACCGGAACGGGGTGGGGTGCCTCCCGAGTACCCCGGGTGGCGGGTGTCCAGCCCCCTGCGCAGGATGGAGGGATGGGAGAGAGCGAGCCGGACCGGGTGGCCGCGCTGCAGGCGGAGGTCCACCAGCTGAAGGAGGCCATGGTCTCGCACGCGGTCGTGGACCAGGCGATCGGCATGATCGTGGCCCTCGGCCGGGTCACCCCCGACCAGGGGTGGCAGGTGCTGAAGGACGTCTCCCAGCACACCAACATCAAGCTGCGCAACATCGCGGAGCTGATCCTGATCTGGGGGCGGCGCGGCGACATCCCCCCCGACATCCGCGCCGCGCTGGAGGACGCCCTGGACCGGTACGGTCCCACCCAGGTGCCGGGCTCCGAGGAGAAGTAGCCCTCAGCGGGCGCGGACCTCCGCGAGCAGTTCCTCGCGCAGCCGGTCGAAGCAGCCGCTGAGCAGCCGGGAGACGTGCATCTGCGAGATACCGAGCTGCTGGGCGATCCGGCTCTGGGTCATCCCGCCGAAGAACCGCAGGTAGAGGATGGTGCGCTCGCGTTCCGGCAGGGCCGCCAGGCACGGCTTGACCGCAGCCCGGTCCACGACGAGGTCGTACCCCGGATCCGGTCCGCCCAGCGAGTCACCCAGGGCGTACCCGTCCGTGCCGGCCACCTCGGCGTCCAGGGACAGCGCGGAGAAGCACTCCAGCGCCTCCATCCCGGTGCGCACCTCGTCCTCGCTCAGCCCGGTGTACGCGGCGATCTCGGCGACGGTGGGGGCCCGGCCCGGCGTCGTCTGCGCCAGCTCCTTCGTGGCGGTGCGGACCCGGTTGCGCAGGTCCTGCACCCGGCGGGGCACGTGCAGGGTCCACATGTGGTCCCGGAAGTGGCGCTTGATCTCGCCGGTGATGGTGGGGACGGCGTACGCCTCGAAGGCACGGCCGCGGGCGGGGTCGTAGTGGTCGACGGCCTTGACCAGGCCCAGGGCGGCCACCTGGTAGAGGTCCTCCAGGGCCTCGCCGCGGCCACGGAACCGTACGGCGATCCGCTCGGCCATCGGCAGCCAGAGCCGGACCAGCTCGTCCCGGAGCGCCTGGCGCTCGGGTCCGTCGGGCAGTCCGGCGAGGCGCTCGAAGGCGCCTCCCGTGTCCGGGGCGTCGTCGTGGGGGTGGGGCTTCGTACTGCCAGTGACACGCATCGGGCGCACCTCTCTCAGCAGGTGCCGGATGGACAGACACCGTGGGAGGTGCGCTCGGACCTTGGATGACACCGGGGCGCCGGCAGGTGCCGCCTCCCACGGACGTGCCTCCTGTCCGAAGCACTGTTGTGCCCTTTCCCGCTGATGGACATCTCAAAACAAATACGGGCAAACAGGAATTTCGGTCCGGGGTGCTCTGGACCCTGCGCGCGGCCCTGCCGGCCCTGCGCCACGACCGACACCCCGAACACCCTCAGTCGGCGATTTCAACGCGATCTTCCACGGCGTCCAGATCATCAAGTCACCGGCCCGGGCGGTCGTCTTGATCCGCATCGCCGCGCTGCTCGGCCGGCCGGCTGATCTTGTCGCGGACGTGATGTGCCACACGCGCCCGCGGCCGGCCGGAAGGCGCCGCGAACGAGTTCTTCCTGCGCAGCGCTTGATCACTGATCAAAGCGGGTGAATTCCCTGGCCACAGCGCATTCTGCTCATTTGACAGTGCGCTCAGCGCACAGATAGACAGCAGCTCTCGAAGGTCGAGAGGGGCACTGTGTACGAGCCGAACGTGGTCGGGGACTGGCAGGAGTACGAGGAGCATGCCGGTCTGCGGGTCCGCGTCCACCGCCTGGAGGCGGCCGAGCCGCCGCGTGGACGCGACGACGCCGCGGCCGGCCTGACGTACTTCAGTGTCCGCGTGACCGTCGAGAACCGCGGTGCGCGCCACTACGGCATCCACCTGGAGGACGGTCAGATCGACGTCCGGGTCGGCCCGGACGGCGAAGGCGCCTTCATCGACTGGCGCAACTCCCAGTTCATCGAGGGCTTCGACGTCTATC
Organism: Streptomyces sp. NPDC046881; assembly: GCF_040645015.1. Classification (NCBI taxonomy): domain Bacteria; kingdom Bacillati; phylum Actinomycetota; class Actinomycetes; order Kitasatosporales; family Streptomycetaceae; genus Streptomyces; species Streptomyces sp. NPDC046881. The sequence continues at coordinate 6,912 of NZ_JBEYXJ010000044.1, forward strand.
CGCTGCGCCGGGCCACCGCGGTCCTCTACGCCGCCGCGCCCGAGGCCGCCCTCACCCACGTGGACGTACAGGTGCAGCTGCGGGTGGACGACGAGTGGACCGACCGCCGGCTGTGGGCGGGCGGCATCGGCACCCTGGAGTCCACCGCGCCGGCCGCGCCCTCGGGCACCGGCCAGAGCAGCCTGGCCCACCAGGTCAGCGCCTTCCTGAGGGACCAGGCGGAGCCGGGCTCCGCCTGATCCGGGCGGGCGGCACCCGCCGTACGGCGTCTCAGTGCGGGATGCCGTCGATGATCTCGCGCGCGCCCTGCCGGAGCAGCGCCACCGCGACCGACGTGCCGAGCGTGGCCGGATCCAGCCGGCCCGCCCACTCGTGGGCGTTCAGCCGGGTCTTGCCGTCCGGGGTGAAGACACAGGCCCGCAGGGACAGTTCACCGCTGCGGTCCACACGCGCGTACCCGGCGATGGGGCTGTTGCAGTGGCCCTGCAGCACATGCAGGAACATCCGCTCGGCCGTCGCCTCCCGGTGGGTGGCCGGGTCGCCGAGTCCGCTGACCGCGTCGATCAGTTCGGTGTCGTCCTCCCGGCACTGCAGGGCGAGGATGCCCGCGCCGATCGGCGGCATCATCGTCTCCGGGGACAGCACCTCGCTGACCACGTCCGTCCGGCCGATGCGCTCCAGGCCGGACACCGCCAGCAGCAGCGCGTCCGCCTCGCCGGCGGCCAGCTTCTCCAGCCGCCGGTTGGCGTTGCCGCGGAACGGCACGCACTCCAGGTGCGGGTGGGTGGCGGCCAGTTGGGCGATCCGGCGCACCGCGGAGGTGCCGATCCGGGTGCCGGCCGGCAGCTCGTCCAGGGTGAGGCCGCCCGGGTGCACCAGCGCGTCCCGGATGTCGTCCCGCTTCAGGAACGCGGCGAACACCGTCCCGGCCGGCAGCGGCCGGTCGGCGGGCACGTCCTTGACGCAGTGCACCGCGAGGTCCGCCTCGCCGGCCAGCAGGGCGGCGTCGACCTCCTTGGTGAACGCCCCCTTGCCCTCGACCTGGGACAGATCGCCGAGCCACTTGTCGCCGGTGGTCTTCACCGGGACGACCTCGGTGCGTACGCCCGGATGCAGGACCGCCAACTCGGCGCGGACCCGCTCCACTTGGGCCAGGGCCATGGGTGAGTCACGGGAGACGATTCGGATCAGTTCGGGAACCGGCATGCGCACACGATAGACCCCCGCGCCTCATCCCACGTCCTCGGGCAGGTCGGCCGCCGACTCCTCCGGGGAGAGGTCGGGGCGCAGGCGCAGCCAGGACGGCTGGCGCAGCATCCCGTGCCGGGTCCGGGTGCTGTAGCCGACCTCGCCCACCAGCCGGGGCAGCACCCAGCGGGCGCCCGGCACGCGTGGCACCGGGTCGAAGGGGCACCGGTCGCTCGCCGCGTCCCGCAGCAGTTCCGCCAGCCGGACGCGCTCGGCCTCGCTCCAGCCGGTGCCCACCCCGCCGACGTACCGCAGCCGGCCGCCGGCGTCGCGCTGGCCGGCCAGCACCGCGCCGGGCAGCCCGGTCAGCCGCCCCTTGCCGGGCAGCCAGCCGCCGACGATCACGTCCTCGGCCCGCATGTTCCGGATCTTGATCCAGGCGCGGGAGCGCACCCCGGGCTCGTAGACCGAGTCCAGCCGCTTGCACACCAGGCCCTCCAGGCCGTGCTCCCGGGTGGCGCGCAGCGCCTCGGCGCCGTGCCCGGTCACGGCGGCCGGCGTCGACCAGTACGGCCCGGCCAGCCCCAGCTCCTCCAGCCGCGCCCGCCGTCGCGCGTACGGCAGCCGTACCAGCGGTTCTCCCAGGTACGGCACGTCGAACAGCACCAGGTGCACCGGCACCTGGGCGGCCCGGCGCGCGGCCCGTGCGGGAGCGTGCGCCAGGCCCATCCGGCTCTGCAGCAGCTGGAAGTCGGCCCGCCCCCGCTCGTCCAGGGCCAGCACCTCGCCGTCCAGCACGGCGGGTGCGGTGCCCAGCGCACCGCCGAGCGGCCGGAGTTCGGGGTAGGCCGCGGTGATGTCGTCGCCCGAGCGGGCGCGCAGCAGCACACCGCCGTCGCCGGGCAGGTAGACCATCACCCGCTGCCCGTCCTGCTTGGTCTCGTACGCCCACCGCGCGTCCTGGGCGGCCGGCGGCAGCGTCCCGGGGGTGGCGAGCATCGGCGGGATGAGCGGCAGGGTCACGGCGGTCACGGCAGAAGGTCTCGACCGGGCCCGGCACGCTCACGCTCCTTTCCGCGCGGGTTCCCCTGAACGGGCCCGCCGCGCGGCGCCGTAGCGCACCGCCCGCGCGGCGGGGTCGGGTACGGCACGCCCGCGCGGGCACCGGACCCGCTCGGCCGATCCGTTCGGCCGACCCGCTCAGCCCACCCGCTCAGCCCACCCGTTCGGCCGACGGCTCGGTGGCCGACGGTGTGGCGGCCGGGCCGTCGGGGCGGTGGCGGGGCAGGAAGGAGGCGAGGACGAAGGCGAGGGCCGTGGCGCCCGCACCGAGGGCCATGACCGCCTTGAAGCCCTTCGCGGCCGGCAGTGCGTACCCGCCGAGGCTGATCGCCGGATGTCAGGCTGTTGATCCTGCACACCTGCGCCGAGCGGGAGCGCGCTCTGGCCCAGGGCACCCCGACGCCGCGGGCCACCTGGGACGAGGCGGCGACCGGCCTCGCGGACGCGATCGTGGGCCGGTGGCCGGCCCCCGTCGGCACCCCCGCCGGCCTGGGAGCGGCTGAGCCCGGGCGGCGCCGCCCGGCGAGGACTCCCCTCGGGTCAGGGCGTGCGGGGTGTTCTGACCCAGCCCAGCGACCGTTCCACGGCCCGCTGCCAGTTCTCGTACTCCGCCTCCCGCCGCTCGGGGTCCATGGCGGGCAGCCACTGCCCGGCCCGGTGCCAGTTGCGGTGCAGCACCTCGAGGCCGGGCCAGTAGCCTGCGGCCAGCCCGGCCGCGTAGGCCGCGCCGAGGGAGACGGTCTCGGCGACCATCGGCCGTACCACCGGCACGTCGAGCACGTCGGCCACGAACTGCATGAGCAGGTTGTCCGCGGTCATGCCCCCGTCCACCTTGAGCTGCTGGAGGGAGACGGCGGAGTCGGCGTTCATGGCGTCGACGACCTCCCTGGTCTGCCAGCCGGTGGCCTCCAGGACGGCGCGTGCCAGGTGCCCCTTGGTGATGTACGAGGTGAGGCCGACGATCACCCCGCGCGCGTCGCTGCGCCAGCGCGGCGCGAACAGTCCCGAGAAGGCGGGGACGATGTAGCAGCCCCCGTTGTCCTCCACCGTCCGCGCGAGGGTCTCGATCTCCGGGGCGCTGCTGATCAGGCCCAGGCGGTCGCGGAACCACTGGACGAGGGCGCCGGTGATGGCGATCGACCCTTCCAGGGCGTACACCGGCGGCTGGTCCCCGATCTGGTACGCGACGGTCGTGAGCAGGCCGTGCCGGGAGCGCACGAGGTCGGTGCCGGTGTTGAGCAGCAGGAAGCTGCCCGTGCCGTAGGTGCACTTGGCCTCGCCCGGGGAGAAGCAGGTCTGGCCGAAGAGGGCGGCCTGCTGGTCGCCGAGGGCGGCCGTGATGGAGACGCCCGGCAGCAGCGAGCGGGCCTCGCCGTACGGCTCGGCGGACGACCTGATCTCCGGCAGCATCGAGCGGGGCACGCCGAAGAAGTCCAGCAGCTCGTCGTCCCAGGTGAGCGTGCGGATGTTCATCAGCATCGTGCGGCTGGCGTTGGTGGCGTCGGTGATGTGCAGGCCCCCGTCGGTGCCCCCGGTGAGATTCCAGATCAGCCAGCTCTCCATCGTCCCGAACAGCACCTCGCCGTCCCGGGCGCGCTCCTCGATCCCCTTGACGTGGTCGAACAGCCACCGGATCCGCAGCGCCGAGAAGTACGTCGAGGGCGGCAGCGCGCACCGGTCGAGGAAGAACTCCTCGCCGGGGTGCTGTCTCAGTTCGTCCACGAGCGGCGCCGTACGGGTGTCCTGCCAGACGATCGCCCGGCTCAGCGGGGCGCCGGTGCGCCGGTCCCACAGCACCGTCGTCTCGCGCTGGTTGGCCAGACCGACGGCGGCGATCTGGTCCTCCCCGACACCGGCCTCGGACAGCGCCTCGGGTACGACGCGCCGCAGGTTCTGCCAGATCTCGACGGCGTCGTGCTCGACCCATCCCGGCCGGGGGAAGTGCTGCTGGTGTTCCTTCTGCGCGACCGAGACCAGCCGCCCACGGTGGTCGAAGAGGATGCAGCGGGTCGAGTTGGTGCCCTGGTCGATGGACATCACGTACCGTTCGGCCATGATCGGGTCTGCCTTCCGACGGATCGAGGGCGGCTGTCCTGGGCTACCAGCGGGCGGCTCCCAGGTCTCTGGAGATCGCCCGCGCGGCCTCGCGGATCAGGCTGATCAGAGGGGGGCGGGGGTGGCCCTGGCTGTCGCAGATCCGCTCGACCGGCCCGGACAGCCCGATGGCGCCGACGACCAGGCCGCCGTGCCCCCGGATCGGCGCGGCGAGCCCGGCCTCGCCCATGCTCATCTCCTGGATCTCGGCGGCCCAGCCGACCTCCCTGACCTCGGCGAGCGCCCGGGCGAGCCGCTCGGGGTCGACCAGGGTGTGCCGGGTGTAGGCCTCCAGAACCGGCTCCCGGCCCGGCTCGGCGACCGCGGTCCCGAAAGCCAGCAGGACCTTGCCGAGCGAGGAGGCGTGCAGGGGGAGCAGCGCGCCCACGTCCAGCGTCTGGAAGGTGTCGTCCGGCCGGAAGACGTGGTGGACGATGAGCACCTGGCCCTCCAGCGGGGTGCCCAGGCGCACGGATTCCCCGCTGCGGGCGGCCAGCGCGTCCGCCCAGTTCAGGGAGCGCGAGCGTAGCTCGTTGACGTCCAGGTAGCTGGTGCCCAGGTGCAGCAGCGCGGCGCCGAGCTGGTACTTCCCGGTGGCCGCGTCCTGCTCCACGAAGTCCACGTGCTGCAGCGTGCGCAGGATGCCGTGGGCGGTGCCCTTCGCCAGGCCGAGCGACGCCGCCACCTCGCCGAGACCGAGTCGGCGGGGGCCACCGGCGAGCAGGCGCAGAATCGCCGCCGCCCGTTCGATCGACTGGACTGGGCCGGCCATGAGCCGAGCCTATTACCGCCGCGGACGCTTCGCCGTGCGGGCGGGATGCGGCGGGCGGGGCGGTGCGTTCGGTAATGCCGACCGCTGTTCATTGACCAGACCGATTTGTCTCCATAGCGTGCATGAGAGCCCGGAAGACGCCGAGCACGGCGCCCGACCGGGCGGCACACACCATCGGGAGAGAAAATGGCGGCACAGCTCAACACGCTGCTCCGGGCGGCATGCGAACACGTGTGTCCGGTGCCGCCCGTCGCCGGCGCGGTCTCGGCCGTACGCCGGCGCGCGGCGGCGGTCCTCGCGGACTGGAGCGTGTCTTCCGAGATCGTCGAGGACGCCCTGCTCGTCGTGTCCGAGCTGACCACCAACGCGGTCATCCACGCCCGTCCCCCGGCCGAGCTGCGGCTCTCATGGGGCGGCGGCGACGGCGACCGCACCCTGCGCGTCGAGGTCACGGACGCGGGACCCGCGCGTCCGGCGGTCCCACCGCTCGGCGAATTCGACCCGGACGAGCACGGCCGGGGCGAGGCGATCGTGCGCGCGCTGGCGACGCACTACGGCATACGGATCCACCCGGGCGGGGTCACCCGCTGGGCCGAGCTGGTCGCCGGCTGAGGCGAACCCGTGACGGTGTGGAGAGCGGCTTCCGGCACGGAGGGCCCCGGGGGCCCGGAGACCGGCTCCTGCGCGCTCTCCTTGCGGAGCAGGAGCAGCGCGGCGTCGTCGTGCAGCCGGCCGCCGACGTGCGCCAGCAGCTCGTCATGGAGCGCGGTGAGCGTGCGGGCCGGCTCGTCGCCGGCGTGGCGGGCCACGCCGTCGGCCAGCGGATAGAACTCGCGCGCGTGATCGCGCGCCTCGGTGACCCCGTCGGTGTAGAGCAGCAGCTGCTCGCCCACCGCGAAGGGCAGCCGCTGCAGGCGGGGGGCCTGGCCCGACAGGGCGCGCAGGCCGAGGGGCGGCGCGGCAAGGTCGGCCTCCAGCGCCTCGACCTCTCCGGACGCCGATATGAGCAGCGGGGGCGCGTGCCCGCAGTTGACCACCTCCAGGTGTCCCGACCCGGGGCAGCCGGCGACCACGGCGGTGACGAAGTCGTCCGGGCCGAGGTTGCGCGCCAGGCTCCGCTCGATCCTGCCGACGACGGCGAGCAGGTCGGGCTCGTCATGCGCGGCCTCGCGGAACACCCCGAGCACGAGCGCGGCGGTCCCGACGGCGGGCAGCCCCTTGCCGCGCACGTCGCCGACGATCAGCCGGATGCCGTGCGGGGTGGGTACCAGGGCGTACAGGTCCCCGCCGATCCGGGCCTCGGCCGCCGCGGCGCTGTAGCGCACGGCCACCCGGAACGGGCCGACCGTCTCCGGGACGGGCTGGAGCAGGGCCTGCTGGGCGGCCTCGGCGACCGAGCGGACGGCCGCGAGGACCCGCTCCCGGCGGCCCCGCAGCACGCTGGCCAGGCCGCTCGCCGCGGTGACGGCCAGCAGGGCGCACAACACGGCCACCAGGTCCCGCGCGGGGGTGCCGTGCATCGTGCCCAGCGCCGTGCCCGTCGCCGCGGCGAGGAGACCGGCGCCCAGCACACCGCGCGGCCCGTTGGTGCTGGCCGCCAGCGCGGGTCCGGCGGCCAGCAGCGGCAGCCAGACCATCCCGGCCCCGCCGGCGACGTCGACGAGCACGACGACGGAGACGACCAGGACCGGGAGTGCGGGCATGCCCGCGGCCAGCTGCCCGGAGGCGCGCCGGCGGACGGATTCCCAGACCTCGGACGCCCTCCTGGAAAGCCGCGTCGGTGCGTGGTCATCACCATGGTGTCGGGGCTGGCTCATGTCTTGTCCGCAGTCCTCGCCGGTAGGGGGTGCACACCCGGAATGTCCGTTTCATCCAGCAAACGGGGTGGGTGAGGCGGCGGCAAGGAGGAGATTTTCAGATAGTGAGCGAGAGCCCCCTGGTCACCCGGCTCGCGATCGGCAGCAGCCGGGCCCGGATCTCCGGCAGGCGGTCCCGCCGCTCCACCGGCAGGGAGACGCCGAGCGAGCCGAGGACGCCGCCGCGGTAGACGGGGACGGCGACGCACACGGTGCCCAGCGTGTACTCCTCCAGGTCCGTGACGGCCGGTGCCAGCGGGGGCGACTGGATCCTGCGCAGCAGCTCCGGGACGCTGGTGACCGTCCGGGGCGTGAGGTCGGCCATGTGGTGCCGGGCGAGGTAGTCCCGGCGGGCTTCCTCGTCCATCTCGCGCAGCACGGACTTGCCCAGCGCGGTGGCGTGTCCGGCGTCCTCGAACCCGACCCAGAGGTCCACCCGGGGAGTGCGGGGCCCGTCGACGATCTCGGCGACCCTGATCTCGCCGTCCTCGTAGAAGGTGAGGTAGGCGGCGGTGGACAGCTCGTCCCGCAGGGCGGCCAGCGTCGGGCGCACGCGGCTGAGCAGCGTCTGGGTGCGGCCCGCCGCGTGCAGCGAGTTCAGCCGGTCGCCGAGGACGAAGCCGCCGTCGTCCAGCTTCCGCACGTACCCGTCGTGCACCAGGGTGCGCAGCAGGTGGTAGGCGGTGGCCAGGGGCAGCCCCGTCTCGCGTGCCAGCTGTTTCGCGGGCGCGCCGTTCTCGTGCTCGCTCATCGCCTCCAGCAGCCGGAACGCCCGCTGCACGGAGCCGATGAGGGTGGGCCCGTCCTGACCACCCATAGCACCAGGCTGCCCCGCGCTACCCGGCGTCGGCAAGAGTGGGATCACCCCACGGCCGCCCCGGTCCCGCGCACGGGTCCGCCTCGGTCCGGCGCACGGGTCCCTCTGGTCCCACGCATGGGTCCGCTCCGGTCCGCGCACGGGTGCGCCCCGGTCCGCCATCGGCGTCCGCGGCCCTGCGCACGTCCCGGCGTGCCGAGCCCAGCGAGCCCGGACAGCGGCTGGTCACCGCCGGCTGACGCCCGCGCCTCGCGCCCGGCGCCGGCCCAGCTCCAGGGCGCGGCGCCGGGCCGCTTCCCGTGCCGGGGATGCCGAAGGTGCCGCAGGGTCGGGTGCGGAGATCCGGGGCGCCCGACGATCACCCGGCCTACCGTCCAGTAATATCCGGCGGCAGGCCACCTGAGGAGGAACCGTGTCCCGGTCCGAACGCTCACCCCTGCTGCTCGCCGGTCTGCTGGCAGCCGCCGGAGTCGCCCATTTCGCCGCCCCGCGCCGGTTCGACGCGACCGTCCCCCGTGCACTGCCGGGCTCGCCCAGGGCCTGGACGTACGGCAGCGGGGCCGTCGAGCTGGCCCTGGCGGCCGGGATCGCGGCGCCGCGGACGCGCGCGGTGACCGCGAGGGCGGCCGCCGCGTTCTTCGTCGGCGTGTTCCCGGCGAACGTCAAGATGGCGGTGGACTGGCGCGACCGGCCGGCGCCGCTGAAGGCCGCGGCCCTGGCCCGGCTGCCCCTCCAGCTGCCCCTGGTGCTGTGGGCGCGCGGGGTGGCCCGCGGCGGGGAGGGACGGTCGTGACCGAGCGCCTCGCGATCGGCGACAAGGCCGAGGACTTCGCCCTGCCCGACGAGACCGGCACCACCCGTCGGCTCACCGACCTGCTCGCCGACGGCCCGGTCGTCCTCTTCTTCTACCCCGCCGCCCTCACCCCCGGCTGCACGGCCGAGGCCTGCCACTTCCGCGACCTCGCCGCCGAGTTCGCCGCCGTGGGCGCCCGGCCGGTCGGGATCAGCGGGGACACCGTCGACAAGCAGCAGGAGTTCGCCGGCCGGCACGGCCTCGGCATGCCGCTGCTCTCCGACGCCGACGGCGCGGTCCGCGAGCGGTTCGGCGTCAGACGCGGCTTCTCCCTCGCCCCGACCAGGCGCGTGACCTTCGTGATCGCCCAGGACCGCACGGTGCTGGACATCGTCCGCAGCGAACTGCGCATGAACACCCACGCCGACCGGGCCCTCGCCGCCCTGCGCGCCCACCAGGGCTGAACCGGCCCGCCCCGCGCTGCACACGCGGCGCCCTCCAGGGACGCGAGCGGATACCGCCGCGCACCTGGAGGCACAGTGATCCGGATTCGTCCGACGGTGCGCCGCGGTGCGGCCGTCAGCACCGGGGTGATCGCCCGGGCCTCGTCCAGCGCGTCCCGGAGCGGTGGCTCACCGGACACGGGCCGACTCCGGCGGCGGCCGCCGTCGCCGGGCCCGGACGTAGAGGGCGGTGACGCAGCCCGACAGTCCCGCCACGCACACCAGGGCCGGCCCGGGACCCAGACGCAACAGCAGGGCGCCCACGATCCCGCCGACGAACACGCCGAACACGGTTCCGGCACGTCGCACCTGAGCCGGCAGCGGCTCCCGGGGCACCGCGGAGCGCCCCGGCAGGAGGTCCGCGAGCAGTTTGACCAGGGTCATCTGCAGCACCGTGGTCGGCATGTCCGGGATGCGTGCCTGCACCATGACGCGACTGCGCCACCCCATGGCGGCCGCGAGCAGGGCGACGGCCACGGCCGTGACCGGCTCCGAGGGGGTGTGCCGCCCGCTCGCGCCGGCCACCAGCAGCCCGGCGAGCAGCACCGTCACGCTCTCCGCGGTGACGGCCCGCACGAACCACCGGCGTCCGCGGCGGACGAGCCCCGTGACGACCAGGTGGGCGGCCGCGGCCCCGACGGCGAAGGCGGCCAGGGCCTCGGCGGGGCGGGCGACCGGTGTCCCCGCCCGCACCGTCCCGAACCCGAGGAACAGCACATTGCCGGTCGTCAGCGCGGCGAACGCATGCCCCAGCCCGAGAAAGGTGATGGCGTCGATCGAGCCGGCGGTCACGGTCAGCGCGAACAGCACGACGGCGATCCGGCCCTGCTTGGGCGTCGGTTCACTGTTCACACCGTCCACCGATCGGCCGCTCGGCAAGGAACCGGCCGGCGCCCGGAGCGGGCCGTCGCACCGGCGCGCGAGCCGACTTCATCCTGCGGCCGCCCGCCGCCGCCCGCATCCGGTGCTGACCCGACCGGCCCCACCGGCACCTTCCGAACGCCCATGTCGTCCTCCCGGTGTCCCGGATAGGGTGAACAGCGATCAACGTGGCGGGCGGGGAAGAGAGCAACGGACGGCATGGGTGGCGGCGTGGACAGCAACGGCGTGGGCGGTGGGCGGCCCACCTCGCGGGACGTCGCCCGGCTCGCCGGTGTCTCGCACACCGCCGTCTCCTTCGTCTTCAACGGCCGCGCCGAGGGCAACCTGTCACCCGCCACCCAGGAACGCATCCGGCAGGCCGCCGCCCGGCTCGGCTACCGGCCCGACCCCGTCGCCCGCGGCCTGCGCAGCCGCCGTACGGCCGTGATCGGCCTGGTCACCGACGAGATCGCGTCCTCCCCGTTCGCCGGGCGGCTGCTGCGCGGGGCCATGGAGACCGCCTGGGACAGCGACCATCTGGTGCTCACCGTGGACTCCGGCGGCGACCCCGCCAAGGAGGACGCGGCCGTCGCCGAACTCCTCGACCGGCGCGTCGACGGCATCATCTACGCCGCCATGTCCCTGCGCCGGGTCCGGGTCCCCGAGGGCCTGCACCGCACCCACTCCGTGCTCGCCAACTGCCTGCCCGCGGACGACTCGCTGCCCGCCGTCATCCCCGCCGAGCGGGCCGGCGGCCGCACCGCCGCCCGCCTGCTGCTGGAGGCCGGGCACCGCAGGGTGGCCCTGGTCGGCGGGCAGGACGACATCGCCTCGGTGGAGCGGCTGCGCGGCTTCCGGGACGCGCTGCGCGCCGAGGGCATCACCGTGCCCAAGGAGTGGGTCGTGCGCACCGGCGGCGAGATCACCGGCGGCCACGAGGGGGCGGTCCGGCTGCTCGACGGCACCGCCCCGCACCAGCGGCCCACCGGGATCTTCTGCTACAACGACCGGGTCGCGGCAGGCGTGCTGCACGCCGCGACCCGGCTCGGGATCGCCGTACCCGGCGAGCTGTCGGTGGTCGGCTACGACGACCAGGAACACATGGCCGCCTACCTCACCCCCGCCCTCACCACCGTCGCGCTGCCGCACCGGGCGATGGGCGAGGCCGCGGCCCGGCTGCTGCTCGACGCCATCGGCACCGGCCGCACCCCGCCCGCCACCGTACGGCGGCTGGCCTGTCCCGTGGTCAGCCGCGCCTCGGTGGGACCTGCTCCCACCCGCTGACCTCGGCATCGCCCTCGACCAGCAGCTCGGGCACGTCGTCCGGCCGGTGGTAGACCCGCTCGGTCACCGTCGCCCGGTCCGCCACGAACAGTTCGAGCAGCGAGCCGTCCCCGAGCACCCGGACGGCGAGCGGGCCCGGCGGCACCCGCACCGTCACCGGGCCCGAACCCCCGGCGCCCGCGCGGGGCCAGCCCGAGCGGTCCAGAACGACGGTGCCCGTGTCCGGGTCCAGCCGGACCGCCAGCGCCCGGCCCGCCGACCGCAGCAGGGTGACCGTGGTGGCCCCGCGTGCCGTCACGGCCAGGTCGTACGCCGGCGGCAGCGGCACCGCCCGGCCCGGTCCGGTGGCGAACGGCTCGGCGGCGCGCAGGAGTTCCAGCTCCGGGGCCGGTACGACCCGCAGCGCGCCGTCGGGACGGGCGTCGACGACCCGGGGCGCGGTCAGCGTGCCCGCCCAGCCCGCCGCCAGCACCGCCGTCTCCTCCCTCGCCTCCCACGACCAGCCCCACAGCAGCGCCCGGCCGGAGTCCTGGCGGACGGCGGGAGCGTAGAAGTCCCGGCCGTGGTCGAGCCGGCCACCGGCGCGGGGAAGCAGGCTGAGCGTGCCCGCGTCGGCGGCCAGCCGACCCGTGACGTAGCCGGTGGTGAGGGGCGTGCCGTCCCACAGGGACACCACCAGCACGTGGTCGCCGGTGGAGGTCTCGAACAGCTGCGGGCACTCCCAGCCGGCCGCCTTGTCGCCGAACGCGTCGGCGGCGACCGGGTCGTGGCCGTCCAGCAGGACGCCCGCGAACCGCCAGTCGGTCAGCTCCTCGCAGTCGTACAGCAGCACGGACGGGGTTCCGTCGGCGTGGCCGGCTCCCACGAGGGCCCAGCGCCGGCCGGCGTGCCGGAAGACGAAGGGGTCGCGGAACATCACCACGCCGAGCCCCGGGGGCGGCCCCGGGACCACCGGGGCGGGCAGGGGCCGCCAGTCGAGGAGCCTGTCGTCGGCCGGGTCGGCCGCCCGGGCCAGGCAGACGGTGCCGAGCCCGGTGTGGGCGTGGTCGACACCGGTGTACACCGCCGTCGGCACCCCGTCGTCGTCCACCACACAGCCCGACCAGCAGCCCGCCTCGTCGGGTCCGCCGGGCGTCGGCGCCAGGGCGACCGGGTGGTGCTCCCAGTGCACCAGGTCGGGGCTGGAGGCGTGGCCCCAGTGGACGTTGGCGTGCACCGGCGCGTCCGGGTTGTGCTGGTAGAAGAGGTGGTGGCGGCCACGCCAGCGGAAGGGGCCGTTCGGGTCGTTGATCCACTGGGCGGGCGGGCGGACCCGGAAGCGGGGGGCGGCCGGGTCCGGGGCGGGAGCGGCGAGGCTCAACGGTTGACTCCTGCGGAGGTGATGCCCTCGCGGAGAGGGCGCTGGCCGACGACGAACACGACGACGGCGGGGATCATGGAGAGGACGACACCGGCGAGGACGACCGAGATGGACCCGGTGCCGAGATTGCCCTGCAGGGAGACCAGACCCAGCGGCAGGGTGTAGTTCTGGCCGGAGGTCTCCAGGATCAGCGGGCGGAAGAACTCGTTCCAGTGGTAGTTGAAGGCGAGTACGCCGACGATCGCCAGGCCCGGCCGGGCCAGCGGCGCGTACACGGACCGGAAGATCCGCCAGGGCCCGGCGCCGTCCAGCATCGCCGCCTCGCCCAGGTCCTTCGGCATGCCGAGGAAGTACTGGCGCATCAGGAAGGTGCCGAACGCGGTCGGGAACGCCGGGACGATCAGACCGAGCAGGGTGTCGGTCAGGCCCGTCGTCTTGAGCACCAGGAACACCGGGACGATCGTGACCTGCAAGGGGACCATCATGGTCGCCAGCACCAGACCGAACAGCGGCTTCTTGAAACGGAAGTCGAGCCGGGCGAACGCGTAGCCGGCGAGCCCCGCGGTGATCATCTGGCCGATCGCGATCAACGCGGTCACCAGGGTCGAGTTGAGGGCCAGCAGCCACACGTCGATCTGCCCGAAGACACCGTGGTAGGCGGCGGTACTGGGGTGCGCCGGGATGATCTGCGGCGGCAGGTCGAACGAGTCCGCCGGCGTGCGCAACGAGGTGGACACGGTCCAGACGACCGGCCCGAGCGTGAGCAGCGCGCACACGGTCAGCCCGGCGATCCGCGCCCACGGTCCGAGCGTGTACCGGGCACGGCTGAGGGTCAGGGTCGGTTGGCTCATGGGACTCCCCCGGCTCACTGGTAGTGGACGAAACGCCGGCTGAGCCGGAACTGGACGGCGGTGATCGCCATGATCAGCACGAACAGCAGCACGCCCACCGCGGACGCCTCGCCGAACCGCAGCTGCTCGAACGCCCGCTCGTAGATGACCATCACCACCGTGCGGGTGGAGTCACCCGGGCCGCCGTCGGTGAGGACGTAGGGCTGCTCGAATACCTGGAGTGCGTTGATGATGCCGACCACCGAGGCCACCAGCAGCGTGGGGGAGAGCAGCGGCAGCGTCACGGCCAGGTGCTTGCGCAGGCCGGTCGCGCCGTCGAGAGCGGCGGCCTCGTGGATCTCCTTGGGGATGTTGTTCAGCCCGCCCACGAACAGCAGGAACGAGAACCCGAACTGCTGCCACACGTACACGATGACCACCGTGGCCATCGCGCCGTGCTCGGAGGTCAGCCAGGGCACGGGAGCCAGACCGAACTGGCCGATCAACCAGTTGACCACGCCGAAGTCCTGGTTGAACAGGTACTTCATCACGACCGAGATGGACGCGGCGGAGAGCACCAGCGGGAAGAAGAACGCCGACCGGAACACCGGGCGCAGCCACGCCGGCAGCCGGCCGTTCAGCGTCAGGGCGAGCGCGAGGGCGATCAGGAGCTGCGCGGCGACCGCGAAGACCATGAAGACGAGCGTGTTGCGGAAGGACACCAGGACGGTCGAATCGCCGAACACCTCCCGGTAGTTGGCCGTCCCGGCGAACTCGGGCGGGTCGATCACGTTCCAGTGGAAGAGGCTCAGCACGACCGAACCGATGATCGGTACGACCGTGAAGACCACGATCCCGGCCACGGTCGGCGCCAGGAACAGCGCCGCCAGCAGCCGCGTCCCCCGCTCGCGCGCACCGGGCCGCACGGCCGCCACGGCCGGGCCCGCGGCCCGCGGCCGGACGGCGGGAATCCGGGTGTCCGTCATACGTCACGCTCCATGGCCTTCTCCAGGTCGCCCTGCATCCGGCGCAGCGCCGGTCCGACCGCGCCCGGGCTCGACAGCGCCGTCCCGGTGTGCTTCAGCAGCACCTGGGTCACCTCCGCGACCTGCGGAGGAGCCGGGATCGGCCCGGTGTCGGGGAACTCGTCGAGGGTGTCGTAGAAGACCCGCCAGTGCGCCGGGCCGGTCTCCCGGTAGCGGTCCGCGGTCAGCATCGAACGGCGGGCCGGGGTCGTCTGGTTGGTGGTGAACAGCTTGGCGAGGGTGTCCCGCCGGGCCGAGTACTTGATGAACTCCCAGGCCGCGTCCTGCTTCTTCGAGGTGCGCAGCAACGCGTAGCCGGCCGCGCCGAACTGGTGCCGCTGGGTGTGCCGGCGCGGGAAGTACTGCACGTCGAAGCCGTCGGCGCGCATCCCGGCCAGGTGCAGGCCGCCCGCCCAGAAACCGCCGGCCGGGGTGACCCCGACCCGGCCGGTGGAGAACACCCCGATGAGGTTCTGGCCGTTGCCTCCCTCGGGACGGGTGCACAGTCCGTCGTGGACCAGGGAGGCGAGATAGTCGTAGGCCTCCGCCACCCCGTCGGCCGTGGCCTGCGGGGTCGTCCAGCGGAAGCCGCCCCCGCGGCCCCGCCGCCGGTCCGCCGGATAGAAGCCGTCCCACAGCCAGGAGCCGCCCGGTGCCTTGGACTCGGCGAGCAGGTTGGTGCCGTTGGCGAACAGCCAGGGGACCACTCCGCCCCACAGCCGGTTGGTCCAGAAGTACGGCGTGAAGTGGGAGTCGCTCGCCTTCTTCATCCGGCGCAGCAGCGCGGTGAAGTCGTCCCGTGTCCAGTCGGCGGCCGGGAACTCCGCGCCGGCCCGCCGCAGCACCCGGGTGTTGAGGTACATGTCGGCGGCGTTGAACTCGATCGGCAGCTGGAACAGGCTGCCCTCGTACATCATCGACTCCACCAGCGAGGGGTGGACGTCGGCGAAGTACTCCTTCAGTTCGGCCGCGTCCCGCCGCACCCAGCGGTCCAGCGGGACCCCCAGGTGCCGGGCGAACAACTGCACGCCCTCGGTGGCCACGTAGACCAGGTCGGGCGCGGTGCCCGCCGCGATCTGCGTGAGGATCTTGGCGAAGAAGTCCGACCAGTCCACGGCCTGCACCGCGTTGATCCGGACCTTGATGTCGGGGTGCAGCGCGCGGAAGCCGTCGACCAGGGCGCGGACCCCGGCCGGAGCGAACGCGGAACCCAGGGTCGCGACGACCAGCGAGCCGTCGTCGCGGCCGGGTATGTCGGCCCCGGTGAGCCGGTCCCAGCTCGCGGCGGTGCCGGCGAGCGCGGCGGCCCCCGCGCCGTAGGCGCCGTAGCGCAGCAGGGCGCGGCGGGAGAGGAGCGAGTCGGTCATCCAAACGTGCCTAACTCGTGTTAGTCGAGGGGTGATGCCCCAGATGATGAGAAGCGGGCCGGAGCCGTGTCAAGGTGCGGGACCGCTTGACCTTTAACGAGTTAGGTCTACAGTCCTGGAAGCCGACGACCCGTCAGGAAGGGGACCATCCATGACGCGTGGCCTGAGCAGAAGAGCCCTGTTCGCCTCTTCGGCGGCCGGTGCCGGCGCGGCGCTGCTGCCCGCGGTGCCCGCCCGGGCGAAGCCGGGACACGGACCGGCGGCCGGATGCGCGAGGTACCGTGCCGACTACCACTTCACCGTGCCGGACCAGTGGAAGAACGACCCGCAGCGGCCGGTCTGGATCGAGGACCATTCCCTGTTGCATTAGCGTGTTGATGAGGCACAACAGGCAGCGGTGGCAAGTGGGTTGGCGGGTGTAGTGGGTACCCGAGCGGCGATCGGTACCCGCGGAACGGGTACCCGTACTCACGGGAATGGAGGACCTGGTCGACCGTGAGGATCGGCTCGGACTCCATCCGGGAGACCCGATCATGCTGTCGCCGGACTACCGGATCGACGAGCTGTTGAGCCTGTGCCTGTGCCGATCGGGGTTCGCGAGGCTGGAGCCGGGGACCAGGCGCAACTACGCGGACGACTACCGCTTGTTCTTCGACTTTCTGTGGGACCGGGGCAAGGTCTGGAACCAGGCCACAGACGAAGACGTCGCGGACTTTGAGTACTGGAGGACCCGGGCCGGCGCGAACCCGGGAAAGGTTGGCGGTTCACGGTGGAACCGGGGGCTTGCCGCGCTCACCCGTCTCTACCAGTGGGCCGAGCGACGTGAGTACATCGGACGAAGTCCGGTGCTGATGCGTGACTTCATCGGTCGCACAGGCGAGTTGATCCGGGTTCCGCAGGCGCGGGCGAAGGAGGCACTGGTCGGCGCACTCCACCAGGTCCTGATGGGAAGCCGTCGGCTCCGCCTCCAGGCTGCCGAGCGGCCCGACAATCCACATGTCCTGCCGAGCCAGTCCCGACCACCAGCGCGGCGAGAGACCCAGGAGCGGACTCACCGTCGCTGAACAGGCAAAGCCAGGGCACTGCCCCTCGGCTCCACCGATGCTCGACGGGGCCCCGAAAAAATCTTGGTGCGAAGCAGTGATGATCCGCGGCCATCCGCGTCTGTGTCTGCGGGAGATGGACGATGCGCACGTCGCTCCTGCCGCCGCCGGCGGCTGGTCCGTGGAGAGGGACGCCACCTTGGCCCGATCCAACCTGAAGCCGCACCCGGTAGTGAGTGAAGCCACTTACCGAAGGCCGAAGGACGCCGTTCGAATGGACGGCACGCGTTCGAAGCGCTTTCCCGAAGAAGGCGCGAGTGGATAGCCCGAAACCTCAGGATGCCGCGACGTGGCTGACTGAGAATATCGGAGCGCTCCACACCTTCATGCGGCGAAGGGAAAGCAATCCTCACACCGCTGAAGATCTCAGCCAGAAATTGGCTGAGAAAATATTAAAGAGCGAAGCAAGTGGCATAAGGATCGAAAACATCGGTGCTTACGCCTGGCGAGCTGCGCACACAACCCTGGTCGACCACTACAGGGCCAAGGCGCAGATCCCTCTCGATGAGATCGGGGATGAGTTCTCCGACCGACGAGAGCCTGCTGAGCATATTCACGAACTCCGGGCACTGCTTCACCCTGAGATCAAGAATCTGCCCATGCGCATGAAGCAAGTCATTTGGCTTCGCTACTACGAGGGTATGAGATCGAAGGAAGTCGCGGAGGTCCTCGGCATTGCCGAGGTGACCGTGAATAACTACCACCATCTGGCTGTCAATCGACTGAGAGTCGAGCTGGCCAAGCGTGGAGTTACTGATCTGGAGGGCGCACTTGAGCATTGAGGCGATGCTCCGCCGAGATGCTCAGGCCCTCACCCGGGGCGCGACACCTGTCGAACGGCAGCAACTGCGGGATGAGTTCTTGTCCGCAGGTCAAGCACCGGAGAGTACGGCCGAAGGGCGGGTCGGCAGCCTCGCGGCTGCCGGCTTCGCCCCCGACCAGGGCCTGAGCGCAGCACAAGAAGCGCAAGCAATGGCGGCGGGAGACCACACGGTCCTCGACCGCTACCTACGAGAAGGGAGCCAAGGGCACGCGACGAGCGCACGTCGCGCGGCAGAACTGCTGGAACTGATCGGAGACAACGAGTCGGCACGGAGCTGGTGGCGCACCGCAGCTCGACTCGGTGACGAGGACGCACTCGACTATGTCGAGGCAATCCTGTTCGACGTCCTGGACGAAACCCGCTCATCGCGGGCTGAAACAAAGGAGGTGAACTTCAATGACCGATGACCGCCCTGAGCGCACGAACGGGGAAAAGTGCTTTCTGCTCGCCCTGCTGATCGCTTGCGGGACGTGCTTCGTGACGATGTCCGGGGGGACTCCGTCACGCACGCACTACAGCACTCGCAAAGGGGCGGCAATCCGGCCGCTTCGCATGGGAGCTAGTCTGATCTACTCTCTCATAGAGTGACCGACGGCGACGGCCCCAACCCTTTGGGTGGGGGCCGTCGTTCTCCTTTTTGCACAGTGATATTTCGCTGCCTCACGCGTCTCCTATGGCAACACTGCCTACAAAGAGGGGGCTCGGCATGGCGGCCGCGTCCAATGAGTCAGGTTCCAACCGCAACGCCGGGGCGCGAAGGACCGCACGGAAGAGGCTGCTGAAGCGCATCCTCTTCAAGGTCGGTATCGGCCTCCTGTTTCACGAAGGAGCCCCCGAGCTGGACGATCTGCTCGACGACGCATCGGAAGCTGCACAGGATGCTCTGGAGCAGCTCGAAGATCATTTCGCGGACGATGACGGCAGCGACGAACCGCCCTGTTGACGAGGGGACGCGGCCGTCACCTTCGAGAAGCGGGACGCGGCCGGCACCCCGGACCCCGCCGCGCGCCACGCCCTGGGCTGGCTGAACAACTGGGCCTACGCGCACACCACACCCACCATCGACTGCGACGGCTTCAACGGCACCGACTCGATCGTCCGCGAGATCACCCTGAAGAAGTCCGCCGCCGGCGGCTACTACCTCGCCTCGCGCCCGGTCGCCGCGCTCGACGCGTACGTCTCCCGCACCGTACGGCTCGGCGACCTGACGGTCGACGGCACCCGCCTGCTGGACCACACCGGCATCTCCTACGAGCTGACCACGGAGATCACCTGGTCCCACCTCACCGGCGCGGGCGTCCAGGTGCGCCGCTCCCCGGACGGCGGACGCCACATCGACGCCGGGGTCTACGCCGACTACGCCTTCCTCAACCGGCGCGGCACCGTCAACCCGGACACCGGCGGCGCCCGGCAGGAGAGCCGTACACCGTTCGACCCGTCGGCGGGCCGGGTCCGGCTGCGCATCCTGGTGGACCGCACCTCGGTCGAGATGTTCGTGGACGACGGCCGGTACGTGCACTCCGCCGCGGTGTTCCCGTACCTCGTCGACAACCGCCTGGCCCTGTTCGCCGTCGGCGGCCCGGCCGTGTTCCGGAACACGGTGATACGGGAGTTCGCCGTCTGAGGCCCGCGGGTGCCACGATCTTCCGGTAGCGGTACGGACGAGCACCGGAGGACGCATGAGGACCGACAGGGCGGCCGGGGACGGGACGGAGCGCGTCGTGGGCGTGGAGGTGACACCGGTCGCCGGGCACATCGGCGCGGAGATCACCGGCGTGGACCTCGCCGGGCCGCTGGAGGACGCGGTGGTGGCCCTGGTCCGGCAGGCCGTGCTGCGCCGGAAGGTGGTGTTCTTCCGGGGGCAGCGCCTGGACCACGCCGGGCATGTCGCCCTCGCCCGCCGCTTCGGCGAACCCGTGGTCCCGGGCCGGCGGGGCAGCGTCTCGCCGGCCGGCTTCCCCGAGGTGGAGACCACGGCGGATCGCCTGGAGCTGGGCGGCCGGTTCGGCATGGACCACGCGGAGTGGCTGGACCGGCGGCGGCACACCCTGCTGCGCGGCTGGCACTGCGACCACGGCGCCCGGATCGACCCGCCGGCCGCGACGATCCTGCGCGCCGAGACCGTCCCGCCCTACGGCGGCGACACCACCTGGGCCAACCTGGCCGCCGCCTACGCGGGACTGTCCGCCCCGGTCCGCGCCTTCGTGGACGGGCTGCGCGCCGAGCACCGGCTCGGTGTCGGCTACCAGCCCCGGTCCGGCGACGACGCGTACGTCCGCCATCTGCTGGACCATCAGGTGGCCTCGGTCCATCCGCTGGTGCGGGTGCACCCCGAGACGGGGGAGCGGGTGCTGTTCGTCAACGGCTACTACCTGGAGCGGATCACCGGCGTCTCCCGCCCGGAGAGCGCGGCCCTGCTGGAGATGCTGCTGGAGCAGGCCGTCCGCCCCGAGTACACCGTGCGCTTCCGCTGGGAGCCCGGCAGCGTCGCCTTCTGGGACAACCGGGCCACCATGCACCTGGCCCCGAGCGACCACGCGCACGTGGGTGCCCCGCGGATCATGCACCGGGTGATGCTCGCGGGGGAGGTGCCCGTCGGTGTGGACGGCAGGCCCTCCGAGGCGGTCGTGGGGACGGAGCCGGGACGCTGGTGACCGCCGGCGGGCGCCCGTGCGACGGCGGTACCGCTGCTGAGGAGGTGGCACTCGGCGGAGGCCGGCCTGTTCGGGCAGGAGAGGTGTCGCCCCGGGCGTCCGGCCGAACCACCGCGTTCCGCTGCGCCGGCACCGCGCCCGCCGTACCGGCCTGCCGGCGCGGGGGACGGGGCGAAGGCGGCGATCAGTCCGCCGCCGGCCGCCAGCCCAGCGCCGGACCCAGCTTCGTCGCCATGTCCGTCAGGATCTGGACGTAGTCCTCGTGACCGAAGGTGAACGGCAGCGCGAACGCCACCTCGTCCACCTCACGGAAGGCGGCGTGCGCGTGGAGCCGTGCGGCGATCTCCTCGGAGGTGCCGACCAGGTCCGGGGCGAACAGCAGGCGCCCCGGGCCCTGCGGGGAGGCCGTGCGGGGCAGGCGCTCGGCCGCGTACGCCGCGTACCTGGCGCGCTGCTCCGGGCTCGCGGAGTCGGTGGGGATCACCACCAGGCCCTGGGAGACGCGGGCCGCCTCGCCGTCGGGGTGGTGGGCCCGGAACTCCCGGATGTGGGACAGCTGGATCCCCGCGAAGTCCGGCGGCCCGTCGCCGTCCCCGGCCTTGACGACGCTGCTGGTCAGGAAATTCATGCCGTGCTCGCCGGCCCAGCGGGCCGAGCCGAGGCTGCCGCCGCCGTACCACAGCCGCCGGCCGAGCCCGGGGGAGTGCGGCTGGACGACGTCACTGAACACCTCGAAGCCCTCCACCCCGCTGAAGTCGGTGGCGGGCTCGCCGCGGACCAGGTCCAGCAGCCGCCGTACGCGCTCGTACCCGAAGTCCTCCGCGTCGGCGGTGTCCGGGTAGAGGGCGTCCTTGACCTGCGCGTAGTGCATCGGCGGGCCCACGCTGACGCCCGGGTTCAGGCGGCCGCCGGACAGGATGTCGACCGTCGCCAGGTCCTCGGCGAGCCGCAGCGGGTTCTCCCAGCCGAGCGGGATCACCGCCGTGCCCAGCTCGATCCGGCGGGTGCGCTGCGAGGCGGCGGCCAGGACGGCGACCGGGGACGAGATGCCGTACTGGAGATGCCGGTGGCGGACCCAGGCGCTGTCGAAGCCCAGCCGCTCGCCCAGCTCGATGATCTCCAGCGTGGACTCGTGTCCCCGGGCCGGGTCCGCCGCGTCGAACAGGCCGATGGTGAGGAAACCCAGTCTGCGCAGCGGGCGAGGGGTGGACGGCACGGCTCCTCCAGCGGTCGTACGTCGGCTCCGCCCCGATTCTCGCAGGTGAGTGTGACAACCGTGTGATCACTTCAGCGGGATGACGACCTCGTCCTCGACCGGCGGATCGAGTTCCTGCGCGCGGTTGCCGGTCGCGGCGAAACAGCGCAGCCGCACCGCGTCCGGGCCCACGTCCAGCCGCAGGAAGCACTTGAAGAACGGCGGGCTGTACGTGGTGGACGACGGCGAGAACAACCGGGTGTAGATCTTCCGCACGGGCAGCCGGAACCGGGCGGGACGGTCCGGGCGGCGGCCGGCCCCGAGCAGCCCCGCGACCAGGCGGACCCGGCGGGTGACCCGGGTGCCCGGGGCGGGCGCGCGGGTCGGCTCGATGCCGAGGCGTTCGGCGATCACGGCCGTCGCCTGCGCCTCGGTCAGGGTGAAGAAGCGGCGCAGCCGGAGCCGGCGGCCGTAGAGCCGGCTGTAGAAGGCGAGCGAGTCGCCGCGCAGCGGGTAGCAGCGGAACTCGCGTTCGGTGACGCCGCCGACCGACACCCGCGGGATGGTGTGCGTGGCGTGCGTGAACGCGCCGCCGCCGCCCGCGACGACGTACTGGACGGTGCGGCCGTCGACGTCGACCGGGTAGCGCTGGTAGTTGTGGATGTCGCCGCCGATCGCGGCCACGTAGTGGTGCTCGGGGGCCCGGACGATGTCGTCCACCGTGCCGCCCCCCTCGATGGGGCAGGGGTGGTACTCGCCGTCGACGTACAGCGGCGACCCGGTGACCAGGATCTTCGGCCGGGGACCCGTCGACACCTCCCGCAGCCAGGCGCCCTGTTCGGCGTCGACCGTGCCCAGCAGGCCGGTGTCGATCCCGACGATCCGCACCGGGCCCGCGTCGATCGCCCAGTACGGGCCGGGCTGTTCGGCCTGCTGCCCCGGCGCCGCGCGCAGCTTCCGTGCCTCCGCGAGCCGTCGTCCGTCGGTGGGGCGCGGCCGGTGCCACAGCAGGGAGCGCCACCAGGCGGCGGTGAGCGGACGCGGCCGGGGCTCCGGGTCGAGCGGCGGGGTGTCGGCGCAGAAGACGCGCATGAAGGCGCCGAGGTCCTCGTACCAGTCGTGGTTGCCCGGAATGGCGTAGATCGGCGCGGGATAGTCCTGGTAGGGACGGAAGAACTTGTCGCCGTAGTCGTCGGCGGCGCCGACGGGGTAGATGACGTCGCTGGCGATCACCGCGAAGTCGGTGCCCCGGCTCTCCTTCAGGAAGCCCGGGACGACGGCGTACTGGGAGTCGTCACCTTCGCCGGTGTCCCCTATCACCATGAAGGAGAACCGCTCCGGCACCTCCCGCCGGATCACCTTGTCGGCGGGCGCCCCCGTCGCCGCGCGCCGGGCCACCCAGCGGCTGCGGGTACGGCCGGTCGGGTCCCCGAACCAGGACGCCAGCACGCCGTTGCGGGCGGCCCACAGGATCCGGGGGTTCAGCCACGACAGCTTCTCGACGTGGCCGGGCATCAGCTGTTTGTAGGTGCCGGGTTCGGCCGCGCCCCAGCCGGCGCCCTGTGCGGTATCGCGTGAGGAGTCAGACACGCGGTGCACGGTAACAACGCGCCGGCCGGAAGCGGGCTGCCGGGGTCCGACCCAACGCACGTGCCGACCAGGAGGGTTCCCGCACCGGCGCCGAACGGCGGCGGTCCGCCGGGCGCCGGCGTGGGAGTGGTCACCGCTGTTCCCGCGGCGGTCACGGCTTCCGCGCCAGGCCCCCGTGCTCGGCGACGGTCTCGGGGGCGGGCGAACCGGGCTCCGGGCGCCACCGGGTGACCGGTACGACGCCGGGTTCGACGAGTTCCAGGCCGTCGAAGAACGAGGTGATCGCCTCGACGGTGCGCAGGTTGTACGGGACGGCACCGCTCTTGTTGTAGGTCTCCTGGGCCTGCTCGAAGACCGGGTCGATGCCGAGCGACCCGTCGTTGACGGCGAGGTAGCTGCCCGGCGGCAGCGCGCCCATGAGCCGGTCCACGATCGAGCGTGCCTGGTCGTGGTCGGCGACATGACCGAGGATGTTGCTCAGGATGAGCGCGGTGGGCCGGGTGAGGTCCAGCGTCTCGGCGGCGGCGGCGAGGATGCGGTCCGGGTCCCTCACATCGGCGTCGATGTAGGCGGTCGCGCCCTCGGCGGAGGAGTACAGCAGGGCCCGGGCGTGGGCGAGCACCATCGGGTCGTTGTCGACGTACACGATCCGCGCCTCGGGGGCGAGCCGCTGGGCCACCTCGTGGGTGTTCTCGGCGGTCGGCAGGCCGGTACCGATGTCCAGGAACTGCCGGATGCCCGCTTCCGAGACGAGGTACGCGATGCTGCGGCGCAGGAAGGCGCGACTGCCGCGGGCGATGGCGACGATGCCGGGGAAGACGGCGGTGTACGCGTCGCCCGCCTGCTCGTCGACCGGGTAGTTGTCCTTGCCGCCGAGCCAGTAGTTCCAGATACGGGCCGAGTGCGGCACGGACGTGTCGATCTTCTGGAGCGCGGCCTGCTCGGGCGTCGTGGCCGGATCGGTCATGAGTCGTGTCCTTCTTTCAGCCAGGGCGTGGAGTCAGCCACGGCCCAACCTATGCCGAACCCCCGCCTCCCACCTCCCTGTTCGGGTCCTCGGACCGATAGGGAAAACCCTCGATTGACCCGCCAGAACGTGACATGACTCGGTCAATGGTGTCATTCTCGCCGCACGCTGATCCACCCCACCGCAGCACGGATCACGGTCCCGCACAGCTCAGCTCACCCGGGCAGCAGACCCCTCTGCCCGTCTGTCACCGGCCGCCGACCGGCGGCCGCAGCAGGAGGAGTACGAGTGAGACCCCACAGACCCCTTCCCCACAAGCGAGCCACGGTCGCAGCCGCCCTGGTCTCCACCGCGGCCTTCCTCGCCGTCGGCCTCCAGGCCGTTCCGGCGACCGCCGCCCCGGCCGCGGCCCACCCCAGCCCGCTGCGCGCCGGCGGCCTGGAGGCCGAGCTCAGCCCGGCCCAGCACCAGGCGCTGATCAAGAGCGCCCGGCAGCAGACCGCCACGACCGCCCGCAGCCTCGGCCTCGGCACGCAGGAGAAGCTGGTCGTCAAGGACGTCGTCAAGGACAACGACGGCACCCTGCACACCCGGTACGAGCGCACCTACGCCGGGCTGCCCGTCCTCGGCGGCGACCTCGTCGTGCACACCCCGCCCGCCTCGCTGGCCAAGGGGACGGTGAGCACCACCTTCAACAACAAGCGCACGATCAAGGTGCGTTCCACCACCGCGACCGTCAGCAAGGCCGCCGCCGCGACCTCGGCCCTGAAGGCCGCGAAGTCCCTGCGCGCCGAGAAGCCCACCACCGACAGCGCCCGCAAGGTGATCTGGGCCGGCCACGGCACCCCGAAGCTCGCCTGGGAGACGGTGGTCGGCGGCCTCCAGGACGACGGCACGCCCAGCCAGTTGCACGTCGTCACCGACGCCACCACGGGCAAGGAGCTGTACCGGTTCCAGGCGGTCAAGACCGGCACCGGCAACACCCAGTACAGCGGCACCGTCACCCTCAACACCACGCTGTCGGGCTCGACGTACCAGCTGTACGACACCACGCGCGGCGGTCACAGGACGTACAGCCTCAACAAGGGCACCTCCGGCACCGGCACCCTGATGACCGACGCGGACGACGTCTGGGGCGACGGAACCGGCTCCAACACGCAGACCGCGGGCGCCGACGCCGCCTACGGCGCGCAGGAGACCTGGGACTTCTACAAGAACACCTTCGGCCGCAGCGGCATCCGCAACGACGGCGTCGCCGCCTACAGCCGCGTCCACTACAGCAGCGGCTACGTCAACGCCTTCTGGGACGACAGCTGCTTCTGCATGACCTACGGCGACGGCTCGGGCAACACCCACGCCCTGACCTCGCTGGACGTCGCCGGCCACGAGATGAGCCACGGCGTCACCTCCAACACCGCGGGACTGGAGTACAGCGGTGAGTCGGGCGGCCTGAACGAGGCGACCTCCGACATCTTCGGCACCGGTGTGGAGTTCTACGCGAACAACTCCAAGGACGTCGGCGACTACCTCATCGGCGAGAAGATCGACATCAACGGCGACGGCTCGCCGCTGCGGTACATGGACAAGCCCAGCAAGGACGGCGGCTCCGCCGACAGCTGGTACTCCGGCGTCGGCAACCTGGACGTGCACTACTCCTCGGGCCCCGCGAACCACATGTTCTACCTGCTGTCCGAGGGCAGCGGCACCAAGGTCGTCAACGGCGTGACCTACAACAGCCCGACCTCCGACGGCGTCGCCGTCACCGGCATCGGCCGCGACGCCGCGCTGAAGATCTGGTACAAGGCGCTGACGTCCTACATGACGTCCAGCACCGACTACGCCGGCGCCCGCACCGCCGCCCTGAACGCCGCGGCCGCGCTCTACGGCACCAACTCCACGCAGTACGCGGGCGTGGGCAACGCCTTCGCGGGCATCAACGTCGGCGGTCACATCAACCCGCCGAGCAGCGGGGTGACGGTCACCAACCCGGGCAGCCAGTCGTCCACCGTCGGCACCGCCGTGAGCCTGCAGATCCAGGCGAGCAGCACCAACAGCGGCGCCCTGACGTACAGCGCCTCCGGTCTGCCGGCCGGCCTGTCGATCAACAGCTCGACCGGTCTGATCACCGGCACGCCCACCACGGCGGGCACCTCCAGCACCATCGTCACGGTGAAGGACTCCACCGGCGCGACCGGCACCGCCACCTTCGGCTGGACGGTCAGCACGACCGGCGGCGGCTGCACCTCCACGCAGCTGCTGAGCAACCCCGGTTTCGAGTCGGGCGGCACCGGCTGGACCGCGACCAGCGGCGTCATCACCACCGACAGCGGCGAGGCGGCCCACGGCGGCTCGTACAAGGCCTGGCTGGACGGGTACGGCTCCTCGCACACCGACACGGTGTCCCAGTCGGTGACGATCCCGGCGGGCTGCAAGGCGACCCTGACCTTCTACCTGCACGTCGACACCGCCGAGACCACCACCAGCACCCAGTACGACAAGCTGACGGTGACCGCCGGTTCGAAGACCCTCGCCACCTACTCGAACCTCAACGCGGCCTCCGGCTACAGCCAGAAGACCTTCGACCTGTCCTCGCTGGCGGGCTCGACGGTCACGCTGAAGTTCAACGGCGTGGAGGACTCCTCGCTGCAGACCAGCTTCGTCGTGGACGACACGGCCCTGACGACCGGCTGAGCACTCGACAACGCCGCGGTCCCGCACCCCGTTTCCCCGGGGTGCGGGACCGTGCCGTGTCAGCTGAGCGGATCCAGCGTCAGGTACGCCTGCTGCGGTCCGCCGTCGTGCACCAGGGACTCCTGGTTGCCGACGTCGTCGAAGGCGAACGCGTACGCCTTCCCGTCGGCCATCTGCGCGTGGATCTTGCGCGCGTAGTGGTTGGTCACCGTGTCCTGGTAGAAGTTCGCCGTCGTGGTGTCCGGCTGGTTGGGGTTCACCAGGAGCGTCGACCGGTTGAAACCGGCGCACAGCGTACGGGAGATGGGCCCGCGGATGTTGTCGTTGGGCGCGTCCAGCAGCTTGTGGCAGCCGAAGATGCTCGCCGCGTCCGGCTTCTGGAAGCTGGTGACGACCGCACCGGAGGTGTTCGTGAAGTTCATGACGTTCCCGGAGACCCGGCCGTAGTACTTCGTGTTCGGCTGGTCCGCGAACGGCGTGACGGTCAGCGTGGAGGTCGTGTACTTCTGCCAGACCCGGTTGACGTAGTCGTCCATCACGTTCGCCGGCAGCGCGCCGGTCTCCACCCCGTACAGCGGGGACAGCGCGCGCAGCACGGTGCCGTCGGAGCGGGTCTGGATCAGGCCGGACCAGCCGCCCGGCTGTCCGCGCAGCGCGTTGAAGAAACCGGTCCAGCCACCCGACTTCAGGTGCCCGGTGCTGCTCACACTGCCGTCGGCCCGTTGCACCCCCACCGCGTACGGCGCCGAGAACATGTCCACCTGGGTGCTGTTGAGCCACAGCCCGGAGCCGTTGAGCGTGTACTCCGACCAGTTGAAGAGGATGTTCCGGTTGGGGTCGGAGGGGTTCTGCACGGCCGGCTGGACCAGTCCGCCGGTGGTGAGTCTGAAGTCCAGCTTCTGGCCGTAGGAGAAGTAGATCCGGCCGGAGAACTTCGGGATGCGGATCGTCTTGGACTGGCCGGCGGCCGGACCGGGTATCGCCGCGTCCGGCGCGGGCGTCGGCGGGTTGCCGCCCGCCGGCCACGCGTGGAAGACGCCGTTCGCGTCGGCCCAGCCCTGGCGTCCCGAGGACAGCTGGGTGCCGAGGTCGTAGACGTAGACGGGCTCGGAACGGCCCGAATTGTTGGTGATCTTCAGGGGAATGGTGTCGGGGACGGCGGCCTCGGCGTGGTCCGGCGCGCCGAGGGCGAGCAGCCCGCCGAGCAGCGCCGTGGCGGCGGTAAGGGGCAGCGCCCGGCGATTGAGCCTGTGCGGCACTCTCCACCTCCGTGTGGGGTCGGGGTCGTACGGAATTGGTCCGTACCTGTTTTGAGAGCGCTCTCAGATTCCGGCCGGGGCGAGTTCATGTCAATGACATGGACAGGAAATGTCGGCGGCGGGAGGGGCGTGGGCGGGAAAGGCGTGGGCGGGAAGGGGCGGGCACGGGCCTGGCCCGGCGCGCACCGTCGGGCGGGCGCCGGGGACCGGTGTCAGAAGGTGCGCTCCAGCAGGTCCAGCAGCGCGGCCCAGTGCCGCTCGGCGGCCTCCGGGTGGTAGGCGGGGGTGTCCGCCTGGGTGTAGCCGTGCGCGGCCCCGGCGTACACCTCGCAGGTGTGCCGTACGCCCGCTGCGGTCAGGGCCTCCTCGAAGCGCGCGATCTGCTCCGGGGGCAGCGACGGGTCCTCGTCGGCGTGCCCGAAGTACAGCTCCGCGGTGATGTTGCGGGCCTCCAGGTGCGGGCTGTCCAGGTCGTCGGTGGCCAGACCCCCGCCGTGGAAGCCGGCCGCCGCCGCGACCCGGTCCGGGTGGGCGCCCGCGGTCCACAGGACGAGCCGGGCGCCCATGCAGTAGCCGGTCAGCGCCACCGGGCCGTCGGCCGTGAGCGGGCTGTCGGCGAGCCACCGCAGATAGGCGTCCGAGTCCCGCTTGACCAGGTCCGGGGTCAGGGCGGCCAGGATCGGGCCGATCCGCTCCCAGATGGTCGGGTCGGCGCCCGGGTCGATGAACTCGGGCAGCTCCACGACCGGCGCCCGGCCCTGGCGGTAGAAGACGTTCGGCACCAGCACCGTGTAACCGGCGCCGGCGAGCCGGTCGGCCATCGCCCGCAGGTGCGGGCGCAGGCCGTAGGCGTCCTGGTAGAGCAGCACGGCCGGACGGGGGCGGCCGTCGGCCGGGTGGGCGAGGTAGGCGTCGGCGACGCCGTCCTCGGTGGGGATGTCGACGGCGGTCGCCTGGACATCGGTCATCGCGAGAAGGCCCTCCCTCGGGGATGGGCGGCGGGCGGCGGATGCCTGCCCGGCGCCGCGGCTACGGCCATGCTGCCACGCGCCCCGCGGGCGACCGCACCCGGCATCCGGCCTGGTCACCGAAGAGGCCGGGGTTTCCGGCGTCCTGTCCGCCGGTCCGGGGCGGCCGGTGTTCCCGGCGTCCCGGTTGCCGCCCGGAGTGGCCGCGGTGGCCCGTCTGCTACCGGGGGTCGGTCGGTGGCCCGTTTGCTACCGGGGTCGGCCGGTGTCCCGGCCGTTCACTCGAAGCGGTCGGTGTCCCCCGCGCCCCGCCGGACGATCTCCGCCTCGCCGCCGGAGAAGTCGACCACCGTCGTCGGCTCGGTGCCGCAGTCCCCGGAGTCGACCACCGCGTCCACCACGTGGTCGAGCCGGTCCTTGATCTCCCAGCCCTGGGTCATCGGCTCGTCCTCGTCCGGCAGCAGCAGCGTGCTCGACACCAGCGGCTCGCCCAGCTCCTCGAGGAGCGCCTGGGTGACCACGTGGTCGGGGATGCGCACGCCCACGGTCTTCTTCTTCGGGTGCTGGAGCATGCGCGGCACCTCCCGGGTGGCCGGCAGGATGAAGGTGTAGCTGCCCGGCGTCGACGCCTTCACGGCCCGGAACACGTCGTTGTCCACCCGGACGAACTGGCCGAGCTGCGCGAAGTCCCGGCACATCAGCGTGAAGTGGTGCCGGTCGTCCAGCCGGCGGATGGAGCGGATCCGGTCCATGCCGTCCCGGCTGCCCAGCCGGCAGCCGAGCGCGTAGCAGGAGTCGGTCGGGTATGCGATGAGCGCGCCCGAACGGACCGCGTCGGCGATCTGGCCGATGCTGCGCGGCTGCGGGTTGTCGGGGTGCACGTCGAAGTACTTCGCCATCCGCCGAGCTTATGCCGTCCGAAGCGGCGAGGCGCGCAGCGGCAGCCCCCGCCCGGGATACCTATGACCTCCTACCTGTTTGACATGGTGCTCAGGCGGGCGTGCGCACCCTGCCGTTGAGTCTCGCCTCGCTCGTCGCCTCCCCGCTCGGCGCCGCCCTCGGCACCTCCGTGCTGGTCTCCGTCATCGGCGCCCGCGTCGGCGCCACCCTGCGCACCGAGCCTCTGCCTCCTGGGCGCGGCGCTCGCGGCGGCGGGGCCGCGGGGAGGGGCGACAGCCGAGACGGAGTGAGGGGAGTGCGGGGCGTGCCGACCGGGTTGGCTGAAAATAAGCACTGACCCGCCTGGTCATGCCCCTTGTCACACCCCCCTGGCCAGGCATTACCCGTCCCGTCGCGCTATCTGCCGCCGTCGCTCGAATCGGCTTGATTTCTCCGGTGTACGGCCCGGATTCCCGGGCATCCGACCTCTGAGCCGCCCAGGGCACTCCCCCCGCCCCGGGCGCGGCGTCTCCGCCGGCGGCCGATCCCCCCCCCGGCCGCCGGCGGAGCCTTCTCCGCCGGCACCTGCCTCCACGGCCCGGACCGGGACGGACCTCAGCCCTCCAGCCGTACCGGGATCTCCTGCCAGCCATGGGCGATGAACGACGGCACGTGGCGCAGTTCGCCGGCCGGGACGGCCAGCCGCATCGCCGGGAAGCGGGAGAACAGGGCGGGCAGCGCGGTCAGTGCCTCCAGGCGGGCCAGCGGAGCGCCGACGCAGCGGTGCACGCCGATACCGAACGCCAGATGGTCCTCGGCCGCCCGGGCCGCGTCGAAGACGGCCGCGTCGGGACCGTAGTGCGCCGGGTCCAGGCCCGCGGCGGCGTACGTCGTGATGATCGCGTCCCCCGCCGGGATCGTCACGCCCCCCACCGTCAGCTCCGTCACCGCGAACCGCAGCGGCAGCGCGGCGATGGACGGATACACCCGCAGCGTCTCCTCGACCACCGCCTCCCAGCCCACCGCTCCCGCGCGCACCGCCGCCAGTTGCTCCGGGCCGGTGAGCAGCGCGACCGCGGCGTTGCCGATGAGGTTGACGGTGGTCTCGAACCCCGCGCCGACCACCAGCAGCAGGGTGTGCAGCAACTCCTCGTCCGAGAGCCGGTCGCCGTCCTCGTCCCGCACCCGGATCAGCTCCGTGGTGATGTCGTCGCCGGGGTGCGCCCGCCGGTGCTCGATCAGCGCCCCCAGCACCGTGCCGATCCGCTCGTGCACCGATGCCGCGAACTCGGGGCCCGGGTCGGAGGTGTCCATGACGTCGGCGATGAGACGGGCCGCACCGGGCCGTAACTCCTCCGGCACACCCAGGAGTTCGCAGATCATCCGCATCGGCAGGGGATGCGCGAACCCGGAACGCAGATCGACCGTGCGGCCCCCGGCTCCCTCGGTCTCCAGCGCGGCCAGCAACTCGGCCGTCAGGGCGGCCACGCGGGGGCGCATCGCCTCGGTGCGCCGGCGGGTGAAGCTCGGCGCCACCAGCTTGCGCAGCCGGGTGTGGTCGGCGCCGTAGGTGGAGAGCATGTTGACGACGCCCACCCAGTTCGCCATCCAGTGCCAGGACGGGTGCCGGTCCACCTCCGGCCACAGCCGCCAGTGCAGACGCGCGTCCTTGCTGACGCGGGGGTCGAGGATCAGCTCCCGGAGGGCGTCGTAACCCGTGGGCGCCCAGGCGGGGATGCCGCCGGGCAGTGCCACGGGGACGACGGGGCCGAGAGCGCGCAGCCGGGCGGCCTCGGCCACGAGGTCGGAGCCGAAGGGGTCCAGGGCGGTACGAACGGTGACGGTCACGACGGTCTCCAGACGGTCGGCCTCTCGCGAGTCGGTCCCCGTCCAGTACACCGCGTCAGCGGCCGTGTGCACCCCGTGCGGGCCCGAACCGCCCGAAAACTGGCCGAATCGGCACCTCACCTGGCCGCCGGCTCGGCCGGCAGGTCGAACACGTGCCGGGGGGAGATGATGCGGGTGATCGCCTGGCCGAACAGCGTGCTGGGTTCCTGGCCGTCGTGGTCGATGTCGGTGTTCAGGACCACCACGAGGGTCGTCCGCGTCGCCGGGAGGTAGACGGTCAGCGACTCGTAGCCGGGCAGCGAGCCGTTGTGGCCGATCCAGCCGTGCACGTCGAAGATGCCCAGCCCGTACCCGACACCCGGGATCGGCGTCGCCGGCGTGATGAGGCGCTGCCGCTGCGCGGCGCGGCTGATCAGCCGCTTGCCGTCGGGCAGTTCGCCGGTCGCCACCGTGGGCGCCCAGACGCGCAGATCGTCCAGGGTGGAGTACATCGCCCCGGCCGCCCAGCCCCAGGACGGGTTCCACCCGGCGGTCTCGGCGACCTTGCCGTTCGCCGTCTGGTCGGTGTAGCCCTGTGCGTGCGGGCGGGGGAACCGGCTGCCGCTCGGCAGGGACGTGTCCCTCATGCCGGCCGGGTCGAGGATGTGCTCACGGAGGTAGTCCCCGAGCCGCTGACCGCTCTTCTTCTCCACGACCAGACCGAGCAGGATCAGGTTGGTGTTGCAGTAGGAGAACTTCCGGCCGGGCTGGAACAGCACCGGGTGCCGGAAGGAGTAGGCGAGCAGCTGCTGCGGGGTGAAGGGGCGCCGGGGGTCGGAGGTGAGCGCCTTGAAGAAGTCGTCGTCCTCGGAGTAGTTGAACAGCCCGCTGCGCATGCCGGCCAGCTGGCGCAGGGTGATCCTGTGTCCGTTCGGTACGTCGTCGACGTACTTGTCGATCGTGTCGTCGAGGCCGACCTTCCCCTGGTCCACCAGTTGCAGCAGCGCCGTCACGGTGAACGTCTTGGTCTCGCTGCCGATGCGCGTGTACAGGTCCGGGGTCATCCTCCGGCCGGACGCCTTGTCGGCGACGCCGAACGAACGGACGTAACCGGGCTGTCCCGGCGTCCAGATGCCGACGGTCACGCCCGGCACGTTCGCCTCGCGCATCACCCGCCGCACGGACGCGTCGAGTTGGCGTGCCACGTCGGTCGAGAGGCGGTGGACGTCCGGCTCCGACGGCGACGGACCGGGCGGGCCGGCGGCGAACGCGGCCGGTGCGGCGGCCGGTGCCGCTCCCGCCGCGACCGGCGCGAGCAGCGTGCCGGCCAGTACGGCGACCATCGCCCCCCGGCGCAGGCGTGCGGACGTAGGCGACATGGCTGACTCCAAGCACGTGAGAGGCGACCGTGCGCGGGGCGGACGTCGGAGCCCGGACCTTGCCCGCAGGAGCGTTCCGGCAGGCCTTCGAGCAGGCCCTTTCCGGCAGGACCTTCCCAGCATAGGAGCGGGACGCACCCGGCGCGCGGCGGCCGGAGGGCACCGACCGGGGCCGGCGCCACAGGGCCGTCCTCCGAGCGGAGCGACATGCTTGTCCGACAGGCGGAACGCCTCGTTCGGGCGATGGCCTCACCCGACTCGGTGAGCGGGCGGTGCGGGGCGTACCGGTCGCGGGTCCCGGACGTTGCCCCGGCATGAACCGCTTGGACTGGATGGACCGGATGGAGCGCCTCGACCGGATGCGCGGGCTGCACCGGGTGGACCGCACCCGGGAGCCGATCTACGCCGGGCTCGTCGCTGAGTGGCGGGCGCAGGGGCGGACCGTCCCGGC
The DNA here is from genome assembly GCF_040645015.1 of Streptomyces sp. NPDC046881. Classification (NCBI taxonomy): domain Bacteria; kingdom Bacillati; phylum Actinomycetota; class Actinomycetes; order Kitasatosporales; family Streptomycetaceae; genus Streptomyces; species Streptomyces sp. NPDC046881. The sequence continues at coordinate 40,510 of NZ_JBEYXJ010000044.1, forward strand.
GGAGCCCGACGGGCTGTGGTCCGTCCTCTCCGGCCTCCCCGTCGACGCCCGGCGCGAGCCCGGGCACCTCTGACCGGCTACCGCCCGCACAGCGGCGCGAGCACCGCCAGCGTGCCGTTGGCCTGCTGCAACGCGTCCTCCAGCGGGCCGGGCGCATGGAGCGTGCCGGCGCCGTCGGGCGGGACGAGCCACTCCAGGGAGCGGGCGGGCCGGTACGGCGGCGGTACGGCGACCCAGGAGCCCTTGGTCGCGTAGCGCAGCCCGGCGCCCACCCAGCCCCCCGACGGGTCCGGCGGCAGGAAGAAGCCGACCCGGCCCGCCGCCGTGTCCACCAGTGTCGGCCCCGGCACCGGCAGCGCCGGCCGCCACAGCAGGTCCAGGGTGAGCAGTCCCAGCCGCTCGGGGACGCTCAGCACGTCCCAGAATCGGCCCGCCTCCAGCAACGCGAAGCCGTCGCCGTGGTCCCATTCCCATTTGCAGGCGCGCGGGTCGGCCGACGCCGCCGCCAGCCACTCCACGCCCCGCATCCACATCGTGTTCGTCATGCACAGCTCCGGGTGTCACTCGTTCGCCTGCCCGAGCGCAGGGAACGGCCGTGACCGGGCACTTCGCGCTTCCGCACGCCAACCCGGCATATGCATCGTTGTAGATATTTCTACCTGGCGGAAGGGGTGGCGAACCCTGGCGTTTAAGCCGGGACGTTCGAACTCCGCGTACCGGTTCGTCAGTTGAGGGAAGGCGCGCGTCACCCGTCCGTGGCCGATCACCACGAGGACGCTCGATTCCGCTGTTCAGACAATCGAATCGAGCGCGAGGTATTGCTGACGTCCACTTTTCCGCCGTAGTCTCACGACATCCCGTCGCCATCCCCGTCGAGGTGTCTCATGGACCGCACGCGTCTGCACGCCCTCCTCGCCCGCGAGAGCGCCGAGGCCGAACGCCGGAACCCGCGCTCCCGGGCGGCCTACGCACGCGCCGAGCACCTCTTCGGCCGGGTGCCGATGACCTGGATGAACAAGACCGCCGGCGGCTTCCCGCGCTACCTGGCCGAGGCCCGCGGCGCCCGCGTCACCGACGTCGACGGCCACACGTACATCGACTTCTGCCTCGGCGACACGGGCGCGATGGCCGGCCACTCGCCCGCGCCCGTCACGGAGGCGGTCCACCGGCGGTACGCCGAACTGGGCGGGGCCACCGCCATGCTGCCCACCGAGGACGCCGAGTGGGTCGGCGCCGAACTGACCCGCCGGTTCGGGCAGGCACGCTGGAGCTTCTCGCTCACCGCGACCGACGCCAACCGCTGGGCGATCCGGCTCGCCCGCGCCGTCACCGGACGGCCGAAGATCCTGGTCAACAGCTACTGCTACCACGGCAGCGTGGACGAGTCGCTCATCGTCACCGGCCCCGACGGCTCCGGGCTGCCCCGCCCCGGCAACGTCGGCGCACCCTGCGACGTGACGCTGACCAGCAGGGTCGCCGAGTTCAACGACCTCGCCGGCCTGGAGCGGGAGCTGGCCCACGGTGACGTCGCCGCCGTGCTGATGGAGCCCGCCCTCACCAACATCGGCATCGTGCTGCCCGAACCCGGCTACCTCACGGGCGTCCGCGAACTGACCAGGCAGTACGGCACCCTGCTCATCAACGACGAGACGCACACCTTCTCCGCCGGCCCCGGCGGCTGCACCGGCGCCTGGGACCTGGCACCCGACCTGCTCACCATCGGCAAGGCGATCGGCGGCGGCATCCCGGCCGGCGCCTACGGGCTCTCCGCCGAACTCGCCGAGCGGCTGCTGGCCCGCGGTGACCTGGACCTCGTCGACATGGGCGGCGTCGGCGGCACCCTCGCCGGCAACGCCCTGTCCGTCGCGGCCACCCGGGCCACCCTCGAACACGTGCTGACCGACGAGGCGTTCGCCCGGATGGGCACCCTCGCCGAGCGCTTCGAGGCGGGCGTCCTGGCCGGCATCCGGGCGCACGGGCTGCCCTGGTCGGTCAGCCGGCTCGGAGCCCGCACCGAGTACCGTTTCACCTCCCCGGCCCCGCGCACCGGCACCGAGTCCGCGGCGGCCTCCGACCCGGAGCTGGAGGACTTCCTGCACCTCTACCTCGCCAACCGGGGCATCCTGCTCACCCCGTTCCACAACATGGCGCTGATGTGCCCGGACACCACCGAGCGGGACGTCGACACCCACACCGAGGTGTTCGCCGCCGCCCTCGCCGAACTGGCCGGCTGAGAACCGGCCGGGGGAAGGAACCGCGAGACGTGAAGGACATGGACGACATCGACCGGGCCATCCTGCGCGAGCTGCAGACCGACGGCCGTATCGCCTACGCCGACCTCGGACCCAGGGTCGGACTGTCGGCCTCGGCGGCCCGGCAGCGCCTGCAGCGCCTGCTGGACTCCAAGGCGGTGCAGGTGGTCGGTGTCACCGACCCGATGGCCATGGGCGGACAGGCCATGGCGCTGCTCGGCATCGGCGTCGACGGCGACCCGCGGGCCGTCGCCGACACCCTCGCCGAACGCCCCGAGGTCGTCTACTCGGTGCTCACCTCGGGCGGCTTCGACCTCTTCGCCGAGGTGGTCGCTCCCGGCCCCAAGGCGCTGCTCGACTTCGTCAACGACGTGGTCCGTCCCATCGAGGGCGTCCGCGAGATCCGCTCCTTCCCGTACTTCGGCATCCACACCCACCGCTTCCTGTGGGACGTGGGCTGACCGGCGGGCGGGGGCCGGGTCAGCGGGCCGGTGGTTCGGGCGCCAGCACCAGGATGGTCGCGTCGTCGCGGACCGCGTAGTGCCGCCGCAGCAGGTCCGCCCACACCGCGGCGGGCAGCTCGGCGGACGGGATGCGGGCCAGGGCGGCCAGCCGCTCCGGCAGCGGATAGAAGGCGCCGGCGGCGTCCCGCGCCTCCCACACGCCGTCGGAGGCCAGGAAGATCCGGTCGCCCGGACCGAGCGGCACGGTGACCTCCTTCGGCCGGTCGACGTCGAGGAGCCCGATGCCCAGCGGCGGACCGGGCGCGGCGCTCACCTCCCGCGCCCGGTCCCCGTGCAGCAGCACCGGCGCGGGATGGCCGCAGGCCACCACCCGCACCGCGGTCGAACCGGCGGCGAACTCCAGCAGCAGGGCCGTCGCGAACAGCTCCGCGTGCCGTACGTCCGCCGAGTCCACCGCGAGCCGGCGGTCCAGCCGGGCCGCCACCGACTCCAGGTCGGGCTGGTCCAGCGCCGCCTCCCGGAACGCGCCCAGCAGCGACACCACCGTCGCGACCGCCGACAGCCCGTGCCCCTGCACGTCCCCCATCACCGCGCGCACCCCGTGCGGCCCGTGCCGCACGTCGAAGAAGTCGCCGCCCACCAGCGTCCCGTCCTGCGCGGCCCGGTAGAAGGCCGCGCAGCCGACCCGCCCGACCCGCTCCGGCAGCGGCGGCAGCACGGCTCGCTGCACCGCCTCGCCGATCGCCCGTTCGGTGTTCAGCTGGGCGTCCCGGTGGCTGCGCACGTAGGACACGAACACGCTCAGCGCGGCCACGAACACGATGGTGAGCAGATCGGTGTCGCCGGGGCGGTTCAGATGCGTGGCCGGCACGTTCAGCACCACGACCACGCCCACCCCCAGCGCACCGGTCGCCGCCGGACCGTACGACAGGACCGCCAGCGGCGGGATGGCCCCCAGCAGGAAACCGAGATCGCGCGCCTGGGGCGTGACCAGCGTCGCCGAGCCGACGGCCACGAGCAGCAGCACCGGCAGCACCCGTACCCACCACGGCGGTGGCGCGCCCCGCAGCCAGCCGCGATCCTCCAGGTGCCCGCGCGACGCCCAGCCGCGCACCGATGCCACATCCCCAAGCTACGCCGCCGACGGAACGCTCCGCGCGCAGGGCGAAGTACCAGGGCCGGGCCGGCCGACTCGGCGCGGCCCGTCGTCACGCTCTGCTCAAGGGGAAGCGGTCGTCCCGCGGTCGGTCCCGCGCGCAGCGTGTGGCCGACGCACGGGCTTCCGGCGTCCTGGTCGTGCCGGCCGAGACGGTCGGGTGTCTACAGGGCCCGGGCCACGAGCAGGGCGACGTCGTCGTGGTCGTCGGGGTGCCTCAGGCCGTACAGCAGGAGGTCGCAGGTCTCCTCCAGGGGCCGCTCGGGCGCGTCGAGGAAGCCGAGCATGGTGTGCAACCGGTCGTCGATCGAGTGCTGCCGGGTCTCGACGAGGCCGTCGGTGTAGAGCACGAGCAGGTCGCCGGGCCCCAGCTCGGCCGTGGTGGTCTCGAACCGGATGCCGCCGACGCCCAGCGGCGCACCGGAGGGCAGGTCGAGCAGGACCGCGGCCTCGCCGGTGCGGGCCAGCGCGGGCGGCATGTGTCCCGCGTTGGCCATGCGGCACTGTCGGGTGTGCGGGTCGAACACGGCGTAGAGACAGGTCACGATGTAGTGCTCCAGATCGCAGGTGATCTTGTCCAGGTGCTGCAGCACCTCGCCCGGATCCAGGTCCAGATCCGCATAGGCGCAGGTGGCGGTGCGCAGCCGGCCCATCGTGGCGGCGGCGTCGATGCCGTTGCCCATGACGTCCCCGACGACCAGGGCGGTCTTCTCACCGGTCAGGGGGATGACGTCGTACCAGTCGCCGCCCACCTCGCTGGTGGCCTGCGCCGGCTGGTACCGAGAGGCCAGCTGCAGGCCGGTGTGGTGCGGCGGATGGTCGGGGAGCAGGCTGCGCTGGAGGGTCAGGGCGGTGTTGCGCACGCTCTGGAACCAGCGGGCGTTGTCGATGGCGATGGCGGCACGGCTCGCCAGCTCACCGGCCAGGACGACGTCGTCCTCGTCGAACGGGGCCGGATTGCGGGTGCGTTTGAGGTCGAGGGCGCCCAGCACCTCGCCGTGGGCGGTCAGCGGTACGGCGAGGTACGAGTGGACACCGGAGCGCTCGAGCAGCTCGGCGGCCTCGGCGTCCCGGGCGATCCGCCGCAGATCGTTCTTGCCGACGTGCCGCACCAGGACCGGGCGGCCCGTGTGCACGCACAGCGTGACCAGGCGGTCCCCGTCGTAGGAGGCGAGGTCGCCGGGGGCGTCGGCGGCGCGCAGCGCCACGGTGGGGTGGGCCGCCCTCAGGGCAAGGGCGCGGAACAGCTCCGGCCCGTTGTCCGGCTCGCGCACGCGGCGGCAGGCCAGAGCGGAGTCGAGTATGTCCACCGCGACCACGTCGGCGAGTTCACCGGCGGCGATCTCGGCCAGCTCGGCGGCGGTCTGCTCCACCTCCAGGCTGGTGCCGACGCGGGTGGAGGCGTGGGCGATCAGGGCCAGCCGGCGCCGGGCCCGGTCCGCCTCGGCCGCCGCGCGGTGCCGTTCGGTGACGTCGACGACCGACATGGCGGCGCCGAGGACCCGCCCGCTGGGGTCCTCCAGGCGGTAGAACGACAGGGACCAGGCGTGCTCGTGCTCGGGGTCCGAGCGGGGCCGGCCCACGTGGTACTGGTCGAGCAGCGGGGTGCCGGTGGTGAGCACCTGGCGCAGCGCGGACTCGACGGTGTCGACATCGGGGAAGGGCAGGGTCTCGCGCAGCCGGCGACCGAGGTGGTCCTCGGCGGGGATGCCGTCGATCCGCTCCAGCGCCGGGTTGACCAGCAGGTACCGCAGCTCGGGGTCCATGAGGGCGAGACCGATCGGGGACTGGTTGATCAGCCGCTCGCACAGGGCGAGGTCGGTCTCGACGCGCTGGAGCAGGCTGTGGTCGGCGGCGAGGCCGAGGGCGTAGACGTCCCCGAGGTCGTCGAGCAGCCGCATGTTGCGGAACTCCATCACGCGCGTGCTGCCGTCCTTGTGCCGGATGGGGAACGCGCCGGCCCAGCTCCGGCCCGTCTCCATGACATCCGCGAACAGCTTGACGACCGATTGCAGGTGCTCGGGATGGATGATCAGACGCGCCGCCGGGCTGCCGAGCGCCTCGCTCGCGGAGTAACCGAACAGATCCTCGGCCTGCGGCGTCCAGAACACGATGCGCCCGTCGGTGTCGAGGACCAGCGCGGCCACGCTGAGCACGTCCAGCAGGCTGGTCCGCCGGGGCGGATCGGACTCGTACGGATCACCGTCGGGCGGGAAGGATTCGGCTGTCATCCCTGAGCCTCCTGTACCGGCCGGCGGCACGCGCCGGCCACCGCACCGCCACCGGTCGTAGCGCGGCGAGCCCGGCCCGGGTCCGGTTCCTTCCATGCTCCCTCCGGTCCTGCGCGAGGGCGACACAGCGCTGCGCCCCCCATCCGGACCGTGCCCGACCGCCGCACAAGCAGCACCATGATCATGTGCAAGGACGGAACCCATGGCCGAGGCGGCCACCGGTGCGGCCGTCGTGCTCCCCGGCCGCGGCGTCGTGCGCGGCTGGGCCCGGGGCGCCGAGGACCTGCCGGGCTACCCGGCACCGGAGGCCGTCGGCCGGCCCGCCGCCCACCGCGCCGCCATGCCGACGGTGGGCGAGTCGGTCGTCGGCGGCTTCCCGGCCGGCGGCGGTGATGGACCGGGAGCCGCGCTCCGCCTGGGCGGTGTGCCGGCCGCTGCCCGGACTCCGGACCGACACCCTCGGAGGGCCGAGGCGGAAGGTCCTGGTGACCGGGGCCCCGGTCACCGACTCGCCGAGGACGTGGGAGGGAGCTGGTCCGGCCCCGAGCCGGCGGCGACTGGTTCGACGTGATCCCGGTGTCCGGCGCCCGCATGGGCCCCGTGACCGGCGACACCGACGACATCGCCCTGCTCCTGGCCCGCACCCGGACCCTACGGCCCGACCACGTCCCCTCGTCGGACGTCACCCCGGGCCCGGCCGCCGTCGGCGACGTCCCAGCCCGTGACGCCCGCCTGACCTGCGAGGTCGCCGACGCCGGCAGCACCCCCCACGACTGCTCCACGCCGTGTCACGGACGAGGGCGACCGGGACCCGTTCCTGGCTCCCCAGCGGGCCCACCGCTGGGGAGCCCGGTACACGCCCGCCGCCTACTCCGTCCCGCTCGTCAGGCGGGACTCCGCCGCCGCCAGGATCTCGGTGACCCGGAGGCCGAACGCGGCGTCGCAGGAGTGCGGTCGGCCGGTGCGGGCCGCCCGTACCAGGGCGTCCGCGGCCCGGGCGAGCGCGGGGACGGCCCCCTCCGAACTGCCCGGAAGGACCGTCACCCCCGCCTCGCCGCGCAGTTCCACGTCCGCCCCGGCCGCCGCCGGCGGGGCCGACAGGCTGAGCGTGAGGGTGCTCGACGCGCCGGTGGCGTGGTCGAGCACCAGGTGCACGGTGTCCGCCGGACCGTGCGCCGCCGCCACCACGTGCCGTACGTCGCCGAGGACCGGCAGCAGCACCGACAGGGCGTGCGGACCGACGTCCCACAGGGCGCCCTTCTCCCGCCGCCACGGCGAGGCCGCGAACGGGCTGTCACTCGTGAACACCGCCCCCAGCCACTGGGCCCGCGCCGTGAACCAGCCCGCCTCGGCGGCCTGCTCCTCGATCCAGTCCTCCGGCTCCTTCTGGAAGCGCGCGGTGAAGAACACCACCGAGGCCACCCCGGCCCGCTCCACCGCCTCCGCCACGGCCCGCCCCTCGGCCACCGACAAGGCCAGCGGCTTGTCCAGCAGCAGATGACGGCCCGCCCGGGCCGCCCGTACCGCCAGTTCGGCCTGCACGGAGGGCGGCAGGGCCACCGCCACCGCGTCCACGTCGGCCAGCAGCGCGTCCACGTCGGCGTACGCGGCGACGTCGTACTGCTCCGCGAGCGCCGTGGCCGCCTCCGGCCGGCGGCCCCACACCCCGGCGAACTCCAGACCGGTGTGTCCGGCGAGGGCGGGTGCGTACGCCGCCCGCGCCCACGGGCCCGTCCCCAGCAGTCCGATGCGCATGTCGCGTTCCCTTCTCCGAGCCGTTCCAGGACCTGTTGTGCGAGCCGTTCCCCGCCCCCTCAAGAGGCTGCGCTCCGGTCGCCCTCCGCACACCTGCGGCCCGGAGCGGCCTGCCCCGCGAGCCAGTCGGCGATGGTGGCGGCGATCGGCTGGCCGGTGTCCATCTCCACGAAGCCGAACTGGCCGGACTGGTTGCACTCGAGGAACCACCAGATCCCGTCGGCGTCCTCCGCGAAGTCGAAGGCGCCATAGGCCAGTTCCGCGCCGGCCATGTAGCGCAGCACGCCCTCGGCGACACGCGGTGGCACGTCCGCGGGCAGCCAGGGGGAGACCGACGGGGCGAAACGCACGTCCACGTCGTCCGGATGGGCGTCCGGATCGGCGGGCTTGCGCGCGGCCAGCAGGGTGCCGCCGACGACGGTGAGCCGGATGTCGGCCCGTTTGGCGACCCGCCGTTGCAGCAGCGTCGGGCCGAAGGCCACCGCGGTGAAATCGGTGTCCGGTGCCACCCGGCTGGTCGGCACCGCCCGGGGCGGCTCCTGCGGATGCGCGCCGGAGACCGGTTTGACCACCAGGTCCGGGAAGCGATCCGCGAACTCCCGCGCGGCCTGCGGGAACGTCGTGATGAGGGTGGCCGGCACCGGCAGGCCGCTGCGTTGGGCCAGGTGCAGCTGCCAGGGCTTGTGCCGGGCCCGGCGGGCGGCGTCCGGATGGTTCATCCAGCGGGCGTCGCTCCAGCGCAGCATGCCGTACAGCGCCTGCGCCGACTCCTCCGTCAGCCAGGCGGACGGCTGGGCGGCGCGGGCGGCCGGGGTTCCCGGTCTGCGCACCCAGATGGAGCGCAGGCCGTTCATGCTCACCAGGCGCCCGCCGACGGACAGGTGTCCCCGGCAGGCGCCCTGCACGTACTCGCCCGACAGCGCCACCCCGTTGGTCAGATCGGCGGGGTCGAGCCGGACGACGGGCACCCCGGCCTCGCCCAGCCGGAGGACCACCATGTCCGCCGTCACGTCCTCTTCACTGGTCAGGATGAGCACGGTCATCTGTCGAGGTCCGCGCTTCAGTCGTCGAAGTGCGTCTTGGAACCGGCCGTCGAGGTCGTGGTTCCCAGCGCCCTCAGGGTCACGTGGTCGGTGGCGGCGATCCGCCCGTCCGGGAGGACGTTCAACTGCAGTCCGGAGTCGTACGCGTACGGTGCGGTGACGTCCAACTGCACAGCGGGGCGCGCGTAGTTGAGCGTGAACGGTTGCATGGTCTCTCCCTGATTAGGCTTTCACGTCCTTATACGAGTCGAACGGGTGATTGGTTTCCTTACGCACCGTGATCGCGGCCCGGAGGGGTGGCCCGGCGAGGTCATCCCGAAAGCGCGTTCCGCGCCGCCGCCAGGGCCTGTTCGGCGTATCCCCGCCCGAACAGCACCGCGTGCACCAGCAGCGGAAAAAGCTGGTGCAGTCCCACCCGGTCCCGCCAGCCGTCGGCCAGCGGTGCCGCCTGCCGGTAGCCGGCCAGTACCCGGTCCAGGTGGGGGCAGCCGAACAGCCGGAGCATCGCCAGGTCGGTCTCCCGGTGGCCGCCGTGCGCGGCCGGGTCGATGAGCCGGACCTCGCCGTCGGCGCCCCACAGCACGTTCCCGTTCCACAGGTCGCCGTGCAGCCGGGCGGGCGGCTCCGGCGGACCCGCCAGCTCCGGCAGCCGGGCGCAGACCTGCTCGAACACGGCCGCCTCGCCCGGCCGGAGCGTGCCGCGGTCGACCGCGCCGCGCACATAGGGCAGGACGCGGTGCTCGGCGTACCAGCGGGGCCAGTCGGTGCCCGGTGCGTTCCGCAGGGGAGCCCGGCCGATCCAGGCGTCCTCCGGGCCGTCGGGCGGCGGTGCCCCGAAGTGGGGCGCGCCGGCCGCGTGCAGAGCGGCCAGTGCTTGGCCGAAAAGCAGCGCTGCCGCGGGGTCGGGGGAGCCCGTCGGCACCCGTTCGGTCACCATCCAGTGCTCGTCGTACCCGAGCACCGCCGGCACCCGCACCGCGTCCGCGGCGGCCAGCCAGCGCAGCCCCGCCACCTCGGCGCGCACCGCCCGCGGACCGTCGCCACGCTTGACCATCACCGGAGTTCCGTCGTCCAGCAGGACTTCGGCGGGTGACCCCGAGGCCCGCCGGCCTCCGGTGACCGGCCGCCCGGTGAGCCGGGCCGCCACCTGTCCTGGATCCTCGTCTCGGTTGACCACGGCCCCAGGGTACGACCCGCAAACAAGGCCGCTCGCCGAGGACTTCAACCATTGATACGACTGTTTTCAGCCAAACCCAGGCGGTAACTACCCGTATTGATCTCATGCCGCTAGCGTGAGGGCGCCGCGTCGCCACACCGGGGGCACAGGGCCTCCCAGGGACTAGCGCGCGGCGGAGGATCTCCCCCGTGACCACAGCATCCGTGCTGATGGCCGACGTCTTCGAAGTCCAGCCGTACACCTCCCACTGCGAGGTCATCCTCAGCGAGGGCGCACACGCCGTGATCGGTGTGTCCCCGGGCAACAGCTACTTCTCCGCCCGGCGCCTGCACGACCTCGCCCGCTGGGGGCTGGACCACTTCGACCGGGTCGACTTCGTCTACACCGACCTGTACGTCGCCGAGATGTACGAGGCCTCCGGCTATCCGCCGGACGAGGCCCGCCGCAAGGCCGTGAAGAACCTGCGCGGGGTGCGCGCCAAGGTCCGTGACGCGGTGTCGGCGGCCGACCCGGACGGCGTCCGGCTCGACTGGCATCCGATGTCCGAATTCCGCACCAACCCCGCCTATCAGGAGATCCACCGCCAGCTGAAGGAGCGGCTGGTTACCGACGGTGCCTTCCGGTCCGTCTGCGAGACCCTGGTGAATCGTTTCCTCGCGGCGCGCGGCGAGACGCCGACCGAGCGGCAGCGCGCCGTGTGCCTGGAGTACGTCTGCGCCGAGGCCCCGCTGTTCCTGGACACCCCGGCCATTCTCAAGGTGCCCTCCTCGCTCAACTGCTACCACCAACTCCTGCCGATGGCCGAGCTGCTGTACTCCCGCGGCGCCGGCCTGCGTGCCTCCCGCAACCAGGGCCACGCCATCGTCACGCCCACCGCCCTGGAAGGAGCCGCGGTATGACCACCGCCCCCGACACCCGCACCGACCATCCTCCCCTGCCCGCCTTCCCGTTCTCCTGGGACGGCACCCGGGTGCCCGCCGAGGTCGCCGAGCTGCGCGAGGCCACGCCGGTGCGGCGCGTGCGGACCATCGCCGGCGACGAGGCCTGGCTGGTCTCCTCCTACGAGCTGTGCGCACAGGTGCTCAAGGACGACCGGTTCTCCCTCAAGGACACCTCCGCACCGGGCGTTCCCCGCCAGTACGCGCTCACGATCCCGCCCGAGGTCGTGAACAACATGGGCAACATCACCGGGGCGGGGCTGCGCCGCGCGGTGATGAAGGCGCTCAACCCCAAGGCGCCGGGGCTGACCGACTGGCTGCGCGCCGAGGCCCACCGCCTGGTCGACCTGATCGTCGCCGACGGGCCGACGGCCGACCTGCGCGGGGCGTTCTGCGAGCCGTACTCGGCCGGGATGCACTGCCGCATCCTCGGCATCCCGCAGACCGAGGCCCCCGCCTTCCTGCGCAGCCTCGACATCGCCTTCATGAACTCGCCGTGCCCGATCACCGGCGCGCGGCTCAACTGGGACCGGGACATCGCCCGGATGACGGCCCTGCTCGACGACCCGGCGACGCACGGCCTGATGGGGGAACTCGCCGCCCTGCGCGAGGACCCCGAGTACGCGCACCTGAGCGACGAGATGCTGGCCACCGTCGGCGTCACCCTGTTCGGCGCCGGGACCATCTCCACCTCGGGCTTCCTCGCCATGGCCCTGGTCCACCTGCTCACCCACCCCATCGCCCGCGACCTGCTGCGGGACCGCCCCGACCTGATCGGCCCGGGGGTGGAGGAACTGCTCCGGGTGAACCTCTCCATCGGCGACGCCCTGCCCCGCCTCGCCCTGGAGGACGTCCGGCTCGGCGACGTCGACGTCCGCGCCGGCGAACTCGTCCTCGTCCTGGTGGAGGGCGCCAACCTCGACCCGGAGAAGTTCCCCGACCCGCACCGCTTCGACGTCCACCGCGACAACGCCGCCGACCACCTCTCCTTCGGCGGCGGCGCCCACTACTGCCCCGCCACCGCGCTCGGCCGCGCGCACGCCCGCATCGCCCTGGAGGTCCTGCTCGACCGCCTGCCGAACCTCGCCCTCGCGGTCCCGACGAGCCAACTGGTGTGGCGCACCGGCTTCATGAAACGGATCCCCGAGCGGCTACCGGTGACCTGGTAGCCCGCGGCGCCGCACCCTCCGTACGGCACCCCGTCCCGGCCCTCCCGGGCGGGGACGCCGGCACCGAACCGCTCCCCAGCGGCCGACAGCCCCACCGGCTCCCCGCCCGACAGCATGGGCTCCGCGGGCGTGGGCGACCGTCTGTCGTGCGGGTGCTTCTCAGCGGCCGACGGGGTACGTCCTCCGGTCAGCCCCACCCGCAGCACCCTGGGCTCGCCGACCGCGCGGGCCGCCGGCTCCATGACTGCGACCAGCCTCCCGCTTTCTTCCGCACCCCGGGCGCTCCACGGCTCCTGGGTCTTCGCGGGCGTGGGCGACCGTGCGCCGTGGGTCGTCCGTCGTGCGGGTGCTTCTCAGCGGCCGGTGGGGTACGTCGTCGCGGTCAGTCCCACCGGATTCCCGGCCGGCAGTAGTCCCGACTCGCCGACAGCGCGGGCCAGTGGCTCCAGCAGTGCGGCCAGGTGACCGCTGCGCTCGGGGCCGAGTGTGTTCCACGGGCCCTCGGCCGCCGCGTCGGTGAGCGCCTCGGCCTCTGCGCGCAGGGCCGCCCCCGAGGGCGTGAGCGAGCCGTCCGCCGCGAGTCGGCCGTCCGCGCTCAGTCGCGCCACGGCCGTCGCCCAGTCCTCCTCCGGCCACTTCCGCGTCTCGCGCAGGAAGGACCCGTCGGACTCGCCGGCCGCCGCCTTGAGGACCATGGCCTCGACGGGCCCGATCCCCAGGCCGACCAGCACCGCCACATGGGAGTCGCCGCGGTGCTCGCGCAGGGTCGTCAGCGCCTGCCACAGGCGTGCGGTGGGCAGGTCCGGGCGTTCCAGCGCCTGATTGGCGGCGCCCAGCACCCGTCCCGCTGTATCCGCGCCGGCGGCGGCCTCCCAGGCGAGGTCCGCGGTCTCCGCGAACGCGGCCGATGCGACGGTGTCCGCCCCGAACAGCCGGGTCATCGCCGCGTCCACCGCATCCCGGCGGGCCGCCAGCGCGTCCGCCGGAGCGGCGTACGCCCAGGCGTCGGGCAGGGCCCGGCCCACCCGCGCGGGGTGGAAGACGTAGAAACAGCTCGTCACCACGGACGGGGACGCCGCGCCGAGCGGGGCGGCGCGCAGTGCGAAGTAGCCCATCCAGAACCCGCGCAGCCCGAGCCCCTCCGCCGCCCGGTGCGCCTCCGGTGCGAAGTACACGAGCTGGTGCACCGGTTCGTACCGTTCCCAGAGGGCCCGGGCCATTCCGTCAGCCACTGCTTCCTCCCGCCGCCTCGGCCTGCCGTGCTGTCGGCACCAGCCTGCGTTATGACGGCGGTCATAACAAGAGGGGGACTCGGCTCCGCCCGTCCGGCCCCCGCGGCCGTCGTCGGTGCCGCTTCGGCGATTGGCCCGTACGAGGGGCCCCGGACCCGGCGCGCTGGGGCAGACGGGTGGCGTGGTGACCCGGCTGGGCGGCTCGGATGGTGGGAGTCAGGGGCCTCACTGACGGTGGTTCATGTCGAGGCCGGGTTCACCCAGCTGATGAGGTATCCGCTGCCCGGTCACGGCGGAAGGACATCACTATGCGCTCTGCCCGCATGTTCCTGGCAACGGCGGCTGCCGCCGCCGCCCTGGCCTTCGCCACACCCGGCGCCGCGTTCGCCGTACCGGCCGAGCGCGACAGCGGCGGGGACGACTCCTCGTACAGCAAGGAGCACGACAGCGACTCCGACCGTGAGGACAAGGGATCCGACAGCGACCAGGACAAGGACTACGGCAACAAACGCGGCTCCGGGCGGGAACACGACGGGCCGCGCGGCGGAATGCACACGGGTGGCGGAGCCCTCGCCGCGGTGAGCAGCGACGACTGGGGCTCGGGCGACGACAGCCGCTTCGACCCCGAGAGCTACAAGGACAAGGGCGGCGACAGCGGAGAGGAGAGGGGCGAGAAAGGCGAGAAGGGTGAGAAGGGGGAGAAGGGGGAGAAGGGCGAGCGGGGCGAGAGAGGTGACAAGGGCGACAAGAGCGAGTGGGGTGACGACCACGAGAAGCCGCGCGGTGGCATGCACACCGGCGGCGGCGCGCTCGCCACGCCGGGCGTCACCGCGGGCGGCCTCGCCGTGCTCGCCGTAGGTGCCGCCGGCGCGTACACGCTGCGCCGCAAGAAGGCCGCCGAGCCGGTGTCCTGACGGGCCGGAACGTCCCAGGGGCTGCGGGCACCGTCGGCGCACGCACCGCGTCGGCGGCCCGTGCCCCCTGCGTCCCGCCCCGGACGCCGGCCCCGGCCGCGTCCCGATCCCGTCCCGACCCCCGTGCTGCCCTTGTCGAGCGAGGTGGTGTCCGATGGCAGCAGATCCCTCCTCCCCGCCCCCCTCAGGGGCCGCCGGCCGCGGCGGGCGGCTCACGCTGTGGGGCGTGGCGGCCGCCTTCCTCGCCGTCAGCATGTTCGGCGGTCACCAGCAGCCGGACGACACCCCGCAGGCGCCCCGCGCCTCGGGCACCGGCGCCGCCGCGCCGGTCGACCCGCGCGACACCGGCGAGTCACTGCCCCGGTCCACACCGACCCGGCTGCGCATCCCGAAGATCTCCGTGGACGCCCCCTTCACCACCCTGTCCCTCGGTGACTCGGGCCAGTTGCAGCCGCCGCCCGCGGCCGACACCAACCTCGTCGGCTGGTACTCCGGCGGTGCCTCGCCCGGCGAGGAGGGCACCGCGATCATCGCCGGGCACGTCGACACGGTGACCTCCGCGGCCGTCTTCGCCGGCCTGTACGAGCTGGAGCGCGGCGACCGGTTCTCCGTGGAGCGGGCCGACGGGCGCACCGCCGACTTCGTCGTGGACAGCGCCGAGACCTATCCCAAGGACGACTTCCCGAGCAAACGGGTGTACGCGGACGCCTCGCGCCCCGAGGTCCGGCTCATCACCTGCGCCGGGGACTACGACCACACGGTGCGGGACTACACCGACAACCTGGTCGTCTTCGCCCACCTGGTGTGAGCCGCCGGGGCCCGGTCAGGCGGCGCGGCCGGCGAAGGGGCCGTCCGGGGCGAACGCCAGCGCCGCGAACCGTTCGCCGATCCGGCGGTGCCCGGCGGTGTCCGGATGGAGGCCGTCGGGCAGCGGCAGCTCGGCGAAGTCGGCCTCGCCGTACAGCTCCCGGCCGTCCAGGTGGTGCAGGGCCGGGTCCTCGGCCGCCCGCTCGCGCACGATCCGGGCCAGCTCCTCCCGGACGACCTCCAAAGTGAGCTTCCCGGCCGCCCGCTCGGCCCGGTCCCCGGTGGCCCGGTACCGCAGCCGTCCCTCGCCCAGGGCCGCCAGGTCCATGGCGGTGGGGCCGGGCGTGTCCTCGTGCAGCGGGCACAGGACCGGGGAGACGACGAGCAACGGGGTGTCGGGGTGGCCCTCGCGGACGGTGTCGAGGAAGCCGTGGACGGCGGGCCCGAAGGCGCGCAGCCGCATCAGGTCGGTGTTGACCAGGTTGATGCCCAGCTTGACGCTGATGAGGTCGGCGGGGGTGTCGCGCAGCGCGCGGGCGGTGAACGGGTCGAGCAGCGCGCTGCCGCCCAGCCCGAGATTGATCAGCTCCACCCCGCCCAGGGACGCGGCGAGCGCCGGCCAGGTGGTGGTGGGGGTCGCCGCGTCGGAGCCGTGGCTGATCGAACTGCCGTGGTGCAGCCACACCCGGCGGCCCCGGTCCGGTACGGGCTCCACGGGGGCGTCGGTGCGCAGCGCGACGAGTTCGGTCGTCTCGTTGTGCGGAAGCCAGATCTCCACGTCCTTGGCGGTGCCCGGCAGGCCGGTGAACCGCACGGTGCCGACCGGCCCGGGCCGGTGCTCGGCGGCGCCGGTGCCCAGGTCGATGGTGAGGGTGCTGCCCTCGGCGAGGGAGGCGCTGCCGGCCGGGCGTCCGTCGACGAGCAGGTCGTACACGCCGTCCGGGCGGGGCGGTGCGCCGGTGTAGACCCGCTTGGTCGGCAGGGTGTCCAGCTCGACGGTGGTGGCACGGGTGCGGAAGACCAGCCGTACGCCGGCGGGCTGCGACTCCACCAGGGCCAGCTGTGGGTCGGCGCACTGGGCGCGGGCCCGGGCGGGCAGCCGGTGCGGCAGCAGGCCGTGCGCGGTGCGCTCCAGTTCGAGGGCGCCGCGTATCAGGGCGCCGGTGAGGGGGGTGGTGTGCATCATGTCTGCCTGCGTCCAGGGGCTCAGGGGTGGGCGGGCCAGTTGCGCAGCAGGGAGTCGAGGGCGTCCAGGATCCGGGTCCACGACTCCTGCGAGTCGGGCGCGCTGTGGCTGAAGCCGCCGGCCGCCTCCAGGCTGACGTAGCCGTGGAACACGCTGCCGAGGAGGCGGACCGCGTGGGTCTGGTCGGGCTCGGCCAGGTCGTAGCCGCGCAGGATCGCCCGGGTCAGCTGCGCGATCCGGACGCCCGCGCTGCCGGCCGCGGTGGCGGGGTCCAGCGGGTGCCGGGCCGCCGCGTAGCGGCCGGGGTGGGCGCGGGCGTAGTCCCGGTAGACGTGCGCGAAGGCGGCGAGGGCGTCCTTCCCGGACCGGCCGGCCAGCGCCTCGGCGGCCCGGTCGGCCAGCTCCTCCAGGGCGAGCAGCGCGATCCGGGTCTTGAGGTCCTGGGAGTTCCGCAGGTGCGAGTACAGGCTCGCGACCTTGACGTCGAACCGCCGGGCCAGCGCGGACGCCGTCACCTGGTCGAAGCCGACCTCGTCGGCCAGCTCGGCGCCGGCGTGCACCAGCCGTTCGGTGGTCAGGCCAGCACGCGCCATCATCACTTCTCCCGTCTGTACTTCTCCCGTCTGCCGCAAAGGATTATGCAGCTTCCTAAAGGGTTTAGGCAAACAGGATCAGCGCTTAGGGCGGGCAGCGGCCGAGGTGCAAGTCCGCACCGGGGTGCCGGGGCGTCAGGGGGGCGGACACCCACTTTTTTGTGGGTACTTGGCAGTTCACGGCCGCCGGGAGAGGCTGTTTCACGAGGTCAGGGGCTGCCGCGGAAGAGAAGGAGGGGACGGCGGCGGCGCCTCAGGAGGCCGCTTCGTGCTCGCGTTCGCTGTGGTGTTCACTGTGGTGTTCGCGCAGCCGCTCCAGACGGCGGTGGCCCCACTCGGCCACAGGGTCCAGCGCGGTGGCCAGGTCGCGGCCGAACGCGGTCAGCGAGTACACGGTCTTGGGCGGCAGCACGTCGTGCACCTCCCGGTGCACCACGCCGTCCTCCGTCATCTCGCGCAGTGCCTGGGTCAGCACCTTCTCGGTCAACCCGGGCAGCCGGCGGCGCAGTTCGCCGGGCCGGCGCGGGCCGGACTCCAGCAGCCACAGCAGCGACGTCTTCCACTTGCCGTCGATCACGGCGATCGCGGCGGTCACTCCGCAGACGTTCGGGTCCTGTGCACGGCTGCGCGTCATCGTCGTCCCTCTTCGATTCCTCACGGCCGCCCGGCCGCCTTGTCCACACCGCATACGCTCATCACGTACGGGAGTTGCAACATGTCCACCTCGTCGAATCTTCCTGCCGTCACCGTGCTCGGTCTCGGCCCCATGGGCCGGTCGCTGGCCGGCGCGTTCCTCGCGGCCGGCCTGCGCACCACGGTCTGGAACCGCACGCCCGGCAAGGACGGGGAGCTGACCGCACTGGGGGCCACCAGTGCCGCGTCGGCCGAAGAGGCCGTCGCCGCCTCCGAGTTGACCTTGGTCTGCGTGGTGAACCAGGAAGCGGCCGACGCGATCCTGCGCGGTGCCGACGTCACCCGCGCGCTGAAGGGCCGTACCGTGGTGAGCCTGACCGCCGACACGCCGGAGCGGGCCCGCGGCACCGCCCGGTGGGCGGCGGAGCACGGCATCGGCTACCTGGACGGCGCGATCATGACGCCGGCGCCCAGCATCGGCACGCCGGAGGCCGTCTTCCTGCACAGCGGCCCGCGCGACCTGTACGAGCGGCACCGGCCGGTGCTGGAGCGGCTCGGCGGGACGCACACCCACCTGGGCGAGGAGATCGGGCGCGCCGCCACCTTCGACATCGCGCTGCTCGACATCTTCTGGACCGCGATGGCCGGGTACGTGCACGCCGTGGCCATCGCCCGGGCGGAGGGCGTCACCGCCCGGGAACTGGCCGCCTTCGCGCAGGGCATCGCCGCGATCCTGCCGCCGCTGTTCGACCAGTTCGCCGCGGACGCCGACGACGGCACCTACTCCGGCGAGATCAACCCCATCACCTCGGCCGCCTCCACCATGGCCCACGTGGTCGACGTCTCCGAGTCCCATGGCATCGACGCGGGCGTGATGCGCTCGGTGGAGGGCCTGGCCCGCCGGGTCATCGGCCTCGGCCACGGCACGGACGGGTTCATGCGGGTGGCGGAGCTGCTGGGCCGCCACGCGCACCACGTCAACCCCGGCGACTGACGTCCCGGCGGGGCACCCGAGGAGGACGCGGGGCCGGGGCCCTCACCGCACAGGAGTGTGGGTCGGCAGGCGAGCGGTGATGGAGTTGCCGGTGGGAGCCCGGGGTCCGCGGCTGGGGGACAAGGCCCGGGCTCGCGCGTCGGGGGACGTTGGTCCCGCGGGCGGCGAAGTCTCGGGCTCGCACGTAGGAAAGGCCGGTCCCGCACACGGGGAAGTCCCGGTTCCGCAGACGAGGAAGTCCCGGCTCCGCAGACGGGGAAGTCCCAGGCCCCTGGGGCAGGGAAGCCCGGGTCCGGACCCGCCCCCCCGCGGCCGTACCCTGGCGGAGCTGCGACTTGTGTCCGGGGCGGGGCGGTGGAACGCTTCGGGCCGGCGGGGGTGGGTGCGGCCGGCGAGGGGTGCGCGCGGCGCCTAAATCGTGACGGGCGCGGGTGCGGACGGGAAGGGAAACGATGGAGCTGGAGCTGCGGCACCTGCGGGTGCTGTGCGCGATCGCCGACGCGGGCAGTGTGGGCCGCGCCGCAGCGCAGCTGGGCTACTCGCAGCCCGCCGTCAGCACCCAGCTGCGGCGCATCGAACGCCACCTGGGCGAGCCGCTCTTCGAGCGCGGCCCGAGCGGGGTCCGGCCCACCCGCTACGGCGTCGAGGTCGTGGAACAGGCCCGGGACGTCCTCGCACGGGCCGCCGCGATCGGGCACCGCCCGCCCGTGGCCCGACCCCGCCGGACCCTGCGCGTGGCCGCGACCAACTCGCCGGTGCTGTCCGGTACGGTCTCCCGCGTCCGCACCCGGCTGCCCGAACTGACCCTCTCGGTCACCAGCGTCTACGCGTCCTCGCGGATCGTGGAGCTGCTGGAGGAGGGCGCGGTGGACGCCGCGATCGCCGCCGACTACCCGGGCATGGAACTACGGCACTCGACCGCCGTACGGCACCGCGGCATCGTCACCGAACCCACCTTCGTCGCCCTGCCCGCCCGGCACCGGCTCCGGCAGAGCGCCCAGGTGCAGCTCGCCGACCTCGCCGACGACGCCTGGTTCGTCACCCCGGACGACGGCGCCGGCTGGCCCGGGGTGTTCTACGGCGCCTGCGCCGCGGCCGGGTTCACGCCGGTGACCGTCCACGAGTGGCTCGGCGACCAGACCCAGCTGCAGAGCATGATCGCCGACGGCCTCGGCGTGTCCCTGGTGCAGCCGACGCTGCGGCCGATCCCGCACGTCGTGGTCAAGCCGCTGGCCGGCTCCCCGCTGTGGTGCCGCTATGTGCTGGCCTGGCGGCCGGACACCGTCGCCGACGACGTCGTGGAGACGGTGTTCCAGTCCGCCACCGCCGCGTACCGCGACCTCGTCGCCCAGGCACCCCACCTGCGCACCTGGGCCTCGCGCACCTGGAGCACCGCCGGAGCCTAGGAGCAGGACGGGCCGAGCGGGTCACGGGCGTGCCGCGATGTTATGAGCGGCCAGTGCCATGTGCTATGTCACACGCCATTGTTGGGGCGGGTGACGCGCTGGGACAGTGCCTCACACGCCTCAACACCCCACAGAGGCGCGTCCCTTCGTGGAGGAATCCAGATGCGCTATCGCTTCGCGCTGCCCGGACGCACGCCGAGAGGCACGGCCGGCCGCATCGCCGGCGCCGCCGCCGTCTGTGTCACCCTGGCCGGCCTGCTGTCCACTCCCGCGCTGGCGGCACCCCGGCCGCACCCCGGAACGGCCACCGGCACCGCGCCCCGCGCACACCTCGCCGTGCCGTCGCCCGCCGCGGCGTCCACCGCCGCGACCGAGCACCCCGCGACCCGGGCCAGCCGCCTCAGCCCCGTTCAACTCCCGCCGCAGCGCCCGCTGTTCGCCAAGCCGGCCGGAAGCGCGGTGAAGGCCGCCTCCTGCACGCCCGCCGACTTCGGCAGCCGTACCGGTTCCGCCCTCGTCGCCTACGTCAAGGCCGCGACCCCGGACTGCGTCAACACCCTCTTCCCGGTCACCGGCCCGGACGCGCGCGCCGTCTTCCGCCAGGCCCAGATGCTGACCGTGGCGAACGCGTTCACGCGCACCGCCGGGCAGTACCGCGGCGACAACTCCGGCGGCCTGCTGCAACTCGTCCTCTTCCTGCGCGCCGGCTACTACGTGCAGTTCAACCACCCCGCAGACGTGGGCCCGTACACCGCCCGCCTCACCACCGCCGTCACGAGCGGCCTGGACGCCTTCTTCGCCCGCCCCCACTCCCGTGACGTCTCGGCGGCCAACGGCGACATCCTCGGCGAGACCGTCATCCTCACCGACAGCGCCGACCAGCAGGGCCGCTACCTGGACGTCTACCGGCGGCTGCTGGACGACTACGACAGCTCCTACGACGCGGTCGACAGCATGATCAGGGCCGTCAACGACGTCTACACGCCGCTGTGGCGCGGCAACTGGAACCCGCGGTACGTGCAGGCGGTCGAGGCCGACCCGCGCATCGTCGACACCCTGTACGACTTCGCGCTGGCCAACACCGACCAGCTCGGCACCGCCCTGGCCTTCCTGGACTCCAACGCCGGGATGAACCTGGCCCGTTACACCGAGCACCCCCAACTGCGCGACACCGTACGGCCGTTGACCAAGGACCTGCTGGACCGGACCGCGATCACCGGTCCGACGGCCGGTCTGTGGGTCGCCGTGGCCACGCAGGCCGCCGCCTACGACCGGGACGACTGCGCCTACTACGACGTCTGCAACCTGCCGGACAAGCTCGACAAGGCCGTCCTGCCCGTCACGCACCACTGCGACGCGAACGTGACCGTCCGGGCCCAGGCACTGACCGCCGCCGACCTCGACGCGGCCTGCGCCAGCGTGCTCCGCCAGGACGGCTACTTCGGCTCGGTCGTCGGGGCCGACGGCCGGATACCCGGGCAGTACGCCTCCACCCTCCGGCTCGTGGTCTTCGCCGGCCGCACCGACTACCAGACGTACGCCGGCGCGATGTACGGCATCAGCACCGACAACGGCGGCATGACGCTGGGCGGCGACCCGTCGGACCCGGCCAACCAGCCGATGTCGATCATGTACCAGAAGAACTACGACGACGGCTTCCCGGCCCGGATCTGGAACCTCAACCACGAGTACACGCACTTCCTGGACGCCCGCGACGACATGAAAGGCGACTTCGCGCGGCAGATCTCCGTGCCGGACGTGTGGTGGATCGAGGGCATCGCCGAGTACGTCTCCTACAGCTACCGCGGCCTCGCCGACGACCAGGCGGTCCAGGAGGCCGGCAAGCACACCTACCGCTTGAGCACCCTGTTCGAGAACACGTACGACAACAGCGACGTGACCCGCACCTACCCGTGGGGCTACCTCGCCGTGCGGTACATGCTCGAGAAGCACCCCGACGACGTCCGGCGCATGCTCGCCCGCTTCCGCGTCGGTGACTACGCCGGCGGATACGCCGTCTACCACGACGGCATCGGCACCCGCTACGACGCCGACTTCGACCAGTGGCTCACGGCGTGCGCCGCGGGCGCCTGCGCCCGGCCGGCCGCGGCCTGACCGCACGCGCCCGGCAGAACGGCCGCCGACCGGTGACCGCCGGGGGCGGGCGGGGGGCCCCGGGGGGCGGGGGGCGGGTTGCGCCCGGGGGGCGCGACGGGCGGTGGACTCGCCGCCAGCGGGGGGGTGGTGGGCGT
>NZ_JBEYXJ010000045.1:0-61371 GCF_040645015.1 Streptomyces sp. NPDC046881
CGGCGGCGCCCCCCCCCCCCGCCCGCCCGCGGCCGGGGGGGCGGCCCCGCGGCCGGGCGGGCGGCCCCCCGCCCCCCCCCGCCCCCCCCCCCCACGGCGAGATCACTCCGGTGTGGTGCGGCACAGCAACAGGCAGATGTCGTCGTCGTGTTCGGAGTCGTGGAGCATCGGCTTGAGCAGCGCGTCGGCCGCCGCGTCCAGATCCACCAGATCCGCCCCGCCGAGCGCCCCCATCGCCTGGACCAGCCGGTCGATGCCCGCGTCGATCCCGGCGGCCCGGCGCTCCACCAGACCGTCCGTGTACAGCGCGAGTGTGGACCCCGCCGGCAGCTCCAGGGTGTGCTCCTCGTACGTGAACGGCACCGGAACGCCGAGCATGATCCCCGGCTTGGCGTCCAGCACCCGCACCTCGCCCCGGGGACCGCGCGCGACGGCCGGCGGATGCCCGGCCGCGGCCCACACCACGTCGGGCTCCCCGGGCGTGAACCGGGCGATCGCACAGGTCGCGTACAGCTCCGGCTGCTGGTGGCGGAGCATCCGGTGCAGCAGGGTGAGGATCCGCGCCGGGCCGTTGCCCTCGACGGCGTAGGCGCGCAGCGCGGTGCGCAGCTGGCCCATGATGACCGCCGCGCGCAGCCCGTGCCCCGTGACGTCTCCTATCACCGCCAGCACACTGCCGTCCGGCTGCGGAAAGGCGTCGTACCAGTCGCCGCCGATGTTCAGGCCGTGCGTCGCCGGCAGATAGCGGGCGGCCAGGTCCAGACCCCGGGTGGTGGGCAGATCGGTGAGCTGCGCCCGCTGCAGGGCCTCGGCGACGTCCCGGTGCTGCTCGTACTGGCGGGCGTTGTCCAGGGCGATGCCCGCCCGCCGGGCCAGCTCCAGCAGCATCACGGTGGTGTCCGGGTCGAAACGGTCGCCGGGCGCGGCCAGCGTGAGCACGCCCTGCACGGTACGCGCGCCCAGCGGCAGGCACAGCAGCGACCGGTCCGGATACAGCGCCGAGGCCGGCAGGTCGTCCACGCCCGGCAGTTCGCCGGGGTGCGGGCCCGCGTGCTGCGGGCGGCCGGTGCGGGCCGCCGTCACCGTGGCCGCCGCCCGCTCGCCCGGCGGGGTCCGCTCGTCGTCCACGAGCCAGATGTCGACGTGCCGCGCGTACTCCGGGACCAGCAGCTCGGGCAGCCGGCGCAGGATGTCCTCGTGTTCCAGGGAGGCGTTCAGGACGGCGCTTGCGTTGGCCAGGAAGGTCAGCAGGCGGCGGGCGTTCTCCGCCTCCGCGCGCGCCGCCCGCTCGGCGTCGAGGAGTTCGCGCTGCGCCAGCGCCGCCGCCTCCAGCTCGGCGTGCAGCGCCAGCACCCCCTGGTTGGTCTGGTGCAGCTCCTCCCGGTGGAGCCCGAGCAGCTCCTCCGTCTCCGTCAGGCGCGCCAGCAGGGCGTCGGCGTCCGCGTCGGCGTCCAGCAGCGCCTCGGCGAGCGGGGCGTCGTCCAGACCGGACGGCGGATGGGCCACCGGCGAGGGACAGTCGAGGGTGTGCTGCCAGGGCTCGGGCCCGCCCACGGCGATCCGCAGTTCGCCGCCCGCGCCGGCGGTCACGCTCAGCTCCGTGCCGCCCGCGGCGAGGCCGCCGCGCAGCCGGGCGCCGAGCGCGGCGAGGAAGCGGACACGGTCGAGTGCGGACACTCCGGCGTCCGCGAGGAGCCGGCCCAGCAGGGCACGGGCCCGGGCCGCGTCGGCGGCGGTGGCGATGGTCCAGTTCTCAGAGGCGGCTGTCATGGGCGCTGGTCCGGCGGTCGGGGGCCAGTACGGCCACGCTGGTGTCGTCGCGTACGGGGCGGGCGGGGCTGCCGGCGTCCCGCAGGACCGCCGCCGCCACCACCGACGGGTCGTGGGCGAGGAGCAGGGGGTCCTCCGGAGGCCGCCAGCGGCTGGGCAGTCCGTCGCTGTGCAGGACGAGGAGACTGTCCCGGTGCCACGGCAACCGGCGCACCGGGACCTGTGCCGGGAAGTACGCCCCGACGATCCCCGGGTGGGAGACGAGGGACGTCCAGGAGTCCCCGGTGCGCACCCGGGCGCCGGCGTTGCCGACCCCGGCGAAACTCAGTTCCGCCCGCTCCTCGTCCACCTGGGCCACCGTGACCGCGGCGCCCCGGGTGCGCCGCAGCACCGCGTGCAGGCGGCGCAGCAGCTCGGCCGGCGTCAGGTGCGCGGCGTGGTGCAGCTCCGCCACGGCGGCGCCGGAGGCGTGCGCGGCCTTCGCGCCGTGCCCGAGGCCGTCCGCGAGCAGCAGCGTCAGCAGGCTTCCCGAGCGTGCCCAGGTCCAGGCGTCGCCGCACTGCTCGGCCTGCGCGAGGGCGACGGTGATCCCGCCCGCGGGCACCGGCGCCGCGGAGCTTCCGCGGCGGCCGGGCTCGGGGTCTATCCGGGCCGCGGCCACCGTCCCACGGCCTGGCTGGCTGTACAGATGGAAGGAGTTGGCGCTGCGCAGGCAGCTGCCCAGGCCGGCGCCGAGTGAGCCGGCGGCGGTGGACCAGCCGTCCCGCAGGGCGGCGCCGACGTCGGCGATGCCCGGCCCGTGGTCGAGCGAGTACAGCTGCACCGACGTGCCCTCCCCGCCGGTCGGCGGCACCACGAGGTTCACCACCATGAGGCCCCCGCCGGCGTGCTTGAGCAGATTGGTGGCCAGCTCGGTGGCGACCAGCTCCGCGTCCGCCGTGCGCACCGGGGCCAGGCCCGCCGCTGCGCACGCCTCACGGGCCGCGATCCGGGCGTCCCGGACCCGCGTGGAGTCGTGCACCGGGACCTCCCACACCCGGCTCATCCCACCCCCGGACGGGACGAGGGAACCTGAGCGACCCAGGCGACGGCCGTGACGGTCGTGCCCCGGCCGGGCTCGGTGTCGACGCTGAACTCGTGCACCAGCCGTTTCGCTCCGCTCAGCCCGAGTCCGAGGCCGCCGCCGGAGGTGTATCCGTCGGTCATGGCCAGCTCCAGGTCGCGGATGCCCGGACCGTCGTCGATGAAACTCATCCGCAGGCCGCGGGTACGGCCGTTGTCCAGCGGGGTGATCTCCGCCCGCCCGCCGCCGCCGTGCACCAGCGTGTTGCGGGCCAGTTCGCTCGCCGCCGTGACCAGCTTGGTCTGCTGCACCAGACCGAAACCGAGTTGCGCCGCGCATTGCCGCACCTGCTGCCGGACCCAGGCCAGATCCGCGTCCGAGCCGATGGGCAGGCTCGTCGCGGTCGCCTGGCCGGACGGCTGCATCAGCTCCCCCTCTGGGTGAGCAGTTCCATGGCACGGTCGACGTCCAGGGCGGTGACCAGACCGGGCAGGGTGAGCCCCAGTTCGACCAGGGTGATCGCCACGGCGGGCCGCATGCCGGCCAGGACCGTACGGGCCGCCAGCAGGCTGGCCGTGGAGGCGATCTCCGCGAGCACCCGGCCGAGGAAGGAGTCGACGATGTCCACGCCCGAGATGTCGAGCACCACGCCGGTGACCCGGCTGGTGGCGATACGGCTGCTGATGTCGTGCTGCAACTGTTCGGCCATGCCGTCGTGCAGTTCGCCCTGCAGGGAGACCAGCAGGACGTCGCCCAGGGCGAGCACCGGGACCTGGGCGGGCTGAGCGGGAGTGGGGTGGTTCACCGGGCGCTCGCACCCGCGTCCGCACGGGAGACCTCGATGCCCTGCTTGCCCAGCGCGTAGGCCAGCGCGTCGGACAGCGAGGCACGGGTGAGCACGGTGCCCAGGTCGATGCCGAGCTGCACGATGGTCTGCGCGATGGCCGGGCGGATCCCGGAGACGATGCACTCGGCACCCATCAGGCGGGCCGCGGCCACCGTCTTCATCAGGTGCTGTGCGACGAGCGAGTCGACCGTCGGCACCCCGGTGATGTCCAGGATGGCGTACCGGGCCCGCTGGTCGACGATGGCCTCCAACAACGACTCCATCACGACCTGGCTGCGCGCGCTGTCCAGCGTCCCGATCAGCGGTACGGCGACCGTGCCCTCCCACAGTTTGATCACCGGGGTGGCCACTTCGAGCAGCTGCTGCCGCTGCCGTTCGATCAGCTCCGCGTTCGCGTCCAGCGCGGTCTCCATCACGACGAGGCGCAGCGTGCACAACAGCAGGGTCAGCGCCAGCACGGACTCCTGGGCCTGCGGGGCGGCGGGGTCCAGGAACTCCTCGCGCAGCAACTCGACCGCCGAGTCGCGCAGCCCGCCCACCTCGTCGGCGATCTGGGCCGGGGTGGATCCGGCACGGGCGCGGGTCTGGGTCATCCGCCCCAACTGGTCACGCACCGGCGCGAAGCCGGGTGCCCCGATGTCCTCCAGCCGTCCGCTGACGGCCACCTCGGACAGCGCCTCCAGCACGGCCTTGCACGCCTCGACCGCCTCGTCACGGGAGACGGTGAAGACCGACCGGAACAGGGGGGCGTCGGCCCAGCGCTGGGCGATCTGTTCCTTGCGCTGTTCCAGGAAGGAACTCACCACCTGCGGTGCCGATTCGACCGCGTCCTGCTCGGGCACGCTCATCCTCTCCTCTCGCACGGCCAGGTCTGCCGGTCCTCCGGCTCCCGACGCCGATCATCGCCGACCGCCCACCGTAGCTCTCGGTGTCCGGCACGGCCAAACCCGCTCCGGGCACCGCGCCCACACGAACTTCCCCCAGGTCACAGGCACTTTGTCCGGAACGTCGGGCGGATGGCTCCGGCAGCGGAGGCCCGGTCCGCCGCCCGCCCGCCCGGTACCCCGGGGGCGGTCCCGCGCCCGGCGCCGGCAGGCCGCGGCGACGGGAGTGCAGGGCAGGCGGGAGCGAGGGTCGTACGACCCCTCCGCTCCGCTTCCCGCGCACGTCGACTCGGCTCCTTCGGTGCGTTCGACTGGTGCCGGCCCGTCGGCGGCTGCCGCCGGGCCGGTGTCGGGAGCCGCCTACCCCGAATGGCGCGGGACTCTCCTCGCTGTTGCCGACGTCACCCGCGCGTGCGACCGGGAACCGTGGCGCGGTGGCGACGGGGGACGCCGAGAGTCGGCCGGGGCGGCGGAGGGAGGGCCGAGCGCCGTGCCCGCTCGTGCCGGGACCGACGTCAATCGTGTGCCGGTGCCGGGGCCTCCCGGCGGGCCGGCACCGGGGCCGGCCGGCGGCGGCGCAGCAGCAGGCGCCGTGCCGGGCACTCCACCGCCTCGTACAGCACCCAGGACAGGCCGAGCGAGACACCGAACACGGCCGCGGTGACCGCCAGCCCCGCCGGGGCGCCGAAATGCGGCTTCTTGCCCAGCACCTCCGTGGCGGCCCGCAGCACCAGCAGGTGGATCATGTAGAAGGCGAACGACAGCTCCCCGAGCCGCACCATCCGCCGGCGCCGCCACAAGGACGGCAGCCCGTGCAGGTCGGCGACCGCCGCCGCGGGGATGAGCAGGGTGAACCCGGTGAGGGTGCACACGGTGGCGGAGTAGCCGGGCGTGACCTGCGGCACCATGAAGTAGCCGATGACGGCCAACGCGAGCGAGGCCTCCAGACCGGGGCCGCGCCAGCGGTCCAGCAGCACCAGCCGCGCGGCGACCGCGCCGAGCACGAACTCGGGCAGCCGCGCGGCGGGGAACGAGTAGATCGGGTGGTCCCACCAGTGGTGGGCGTCCGACCAGGCCAGCACCAGGACCGCCGCCACGGCCAGCCCGCCCAGCGCGAGCGAACCGCGCGCCCCGAGCCGGCGCAGCAGCAGGAACAGCAGCGGGAAGGCGGCGTAGAAGAACGCCTCGCAGGCCAGGGACCAGCTCACCGGGTCGAGGGTCTGCCACCACGGCTGCCACCAGGAGTGCAGCAGCAGCACGTTCGCCAGCGCCTGCTTCGCCGTCGGCCGGGGCTGGTGGGCCAGCGTGTACGCCATGACGAGCGCCACGGTGAGGGTGGCCAGGTGCACCGGGTAGATCCGGGCGACGCGTCGCCGCCAGAAGGCGAGCGCGCGGTCCCGGGGCCGCGCCGACCAGGTCAGGACGAATCCCGACAGCACGAAGAAGAACGACACTCCGGTGGCGCCGGCGCCGAAGGCCCAGTTCACGAGGCGGCCACCGGTGCCGCCGAAGTAGCCGAAGTTGTTCACGTGCAGGCCGAACACCAGCAGCGCCGCCATCCAGCGCAGCCCGGTGAGCGACGGCAGGGAGGGCGGGGCGGCCGGTGCGGGGGATCCGGCGGTGGCCGCGCCGGTCCGGGCGGGCGGCGTCCGGAGCGCCCGGGTCGTCGCCGTGGTCATCACATCACCTGCCGCTGGGGGTTCGCGTGGGGCATGAAGGGGTACGTTGCCCGTTCACCCCCGATCCATCACGCCGCATGGCAAAGATCACACTGCTGCCGAACGGCCGGCCGCCGTGGATGCCACGGACGGCGGGACGGGGTGCACCCGCACGAGTGAGGACGCCCGGCACGGACGAAGGCGCCGACCGGGCTGCCCGTGCCGTCGGCGGCGAGGCCCGGTCAGCCGCGGGCCCGGTAGTTCATTCCGTTCCCAGCCGACACCGCGGGCCGGGCCGGCCGCCTGATCCCACGGCACCGGAAAAGTGTTCGCCACACCGCCCGGTACGGGTCATGATCCCCACGTGACGACGCCGAAGCAGTCGATGGTCCGGGCCGCGGCCCGCAACAACGCCGAGTGGTGCGCGGCGATGAGCCGGTCGCACGGCCTGGCGAGCGAGTTCGGACCGGAGGCCTGGACCGCCCCGGCCCGCACGCCGCGGTACTACCCCGACGCGGTGACGCTGGCGCCGGGTGTCGACCCGGCCGTACCGGCGGCGCGCATCGACACCACCGCGCCGGGCGCCTCCGTCAAGGACAGTTTCGCCGACCTCGACCTGACCGCGGCCGGCTTCCGGGTCCTGTTCGAGGCGCAGTGGATCCATCGTGCGACGAGTGCGCCCGCCACCGCGTCCGACCTCGCGTGGGGCGTGGCCGACGCGCCGGACAGCTTGCGCGCCTGGGCACTGGCCTGGGACGACGGCGACGCGGACCTCTTCCAGCCCGAACTGCTCGACGACCCGGCCACCTCCGTGCTCGCCGGTTGGGACCCGCGCGGCCGGGTGGTCGCCGGAGCGGTGGCCAGCCGCAGCGACCATGTGGTCGGCGTCTCCAACGTCTTCGCCATCGACGGCGGCCCCGACGCGGCCTGGCCGGGCGTACTGGAAGCGGTACACCGGCTGTTCCCGAGCCTGCCGGTGGTCGGCTACGAGCACGGTGCCGGCCTGGAGGCCGCCCTGCGCCACGGTTTCGAGCCGGTCGGCCCCCTGCGGGTCTGGCTCCACGGATAGCGCCGCGCCGAAGCGGTATACAACGGCACGCCTTCGGCTCGACGACTTGGTTCGGCGGCACGGGAGCGGCGCGCGACCGCGCCGCTCCACCGGTTTTCTAGCGTTCCGCCCGGTGGCCGCGGGTCCGGTCGGCCGGGGCCGGCCGTTCCGCTCGCTCGGCGGCGGTGCCGGCCCGCCGCCGGGCCTCGCGGACGGCCTGGTCGGCCTGCCGTGTCCGCTCCCGCGCGTCCTGTTCGCCGGCCCGCGCCCGGTGCTGTTCCTCCTCGGCGTGCCGCAGCCGCTCCCGCAGCTCGCGGACCCGTTCCTCCGCCTGGGTCATCCGGGTACCGGCCTCCTCGGCCGCCCGTCCGGCCGCGTCGGCCTCCTTCTGCCGGGCGCGCAGCTCCCGCTCGGCCTCGCGGGCCTCGGCCAGGCGCCGGCGGTGTTCCCTCTCCTCCTCCCGGCGGTCCTCGTCCCGGGTACGGTCCCTGGTCCGGGCGGGCTTCTCCGGCTCGGGTGCGGGCCGGCGCGCGAGCAGGGTCTCGTCGGCCGCCGGGAACCCGGCCGTCGAACGCAGCGGCTTCACCAGCCGTCCCGCCGCCCACTCCCGCGCGGCCTCCGGAGCGGCCAGCACGGCGTGCAGCGTCTCCTCGACCTCGCGCTGGACGCCCTCGCCCACCGGATGCCCGGCCTCCGCGGCCAGTTGCCGCGCCTGGCGCCCCAGTGCGCCGATCACCTCGTTCTGCCGCCGGGCGAGCCGGCGCAGCAGGGCACCGTCCAGCTCGCGGTGCGCGCGGCGCAACTCCTCACCCAGGCCGAGCAGCGGCTGGACCTCGTCCGGCTGCCGGCGCACCAGCAGATTGCTGACCCAGGCGGCCAGGCTCGGCCGCCGCAACGCGCCGATCCGCTTGGCGAGGGCCTGGTCGCCGGCCTTGCGGGCGTCCAGGGCGCGGCGGTCACGGGCGGCCACGAACTCCTCCGGCCGCAGCCCGTACAGCTCGTCGGCGACGGCGTCCAGGTCCACCGGCGTCCCTCTCGACGACCACCTCGATGACGGAGTCCGAGTCTCCCACGTCATGGCGTTCATGTGCGGTTCATGACCGTTTGCCGGGAAGCGGTGCGACTTTCGGCGAGGCGTTCCCGCCCTTCGGCCCCGCTCCGTAGACCGCCGGCGGACGGCGCCGGTGCGGCCGGCCCCGGCAGGGTGACCGTATGCAGAGGACCAAGGGAATCAAGCGGGCACAGTTCCTGGCCGGCCTGGCGTCCGCGGGGCTGGCCGCGACCGTGCTGCCGGCCGGCCCGGCGCGGGCCGCGCAGCGCGGACTGCGCCACCACGGGGTCGTGTACACCGTGGGGAAGGGCGAGACACCGGGTACGGCCTTCAGCGCCGCCCGGATGCGCGAGGACATCCGGGTCATACGGGACGAGCTGTACGCCGACACCGTCGACGTGACGGGGGACGGCGTGGAACGCCTCACGGCCACCGCCGCCGAGGCGGCCGAACGGGGCCTGCGCGTCTGGCTCCAGCCGACGCTCGGCGACGTCCCGGAGCGGGACGTCCTGGAACACCTCGCCGAGACCGGCCGGTTCGCGGAACGGCTGCGCCGGCAGGGGGCCGCGGTGGACCTGAGCGTGGGCTGCGAGTTCTGGCTCTTCGTGCCCGGGATCGTGCCCGGCGACACCGCGCTCGAACGCATCCGGAACCTGCTCGCCGGCCGGGTGGACCCCGTGGTGATGCAGCGCCGCCTGGACCGCTTCACGGCGAAGGCCGCCGCGGTCGGACGGTCCGTCTTCGGCGGCCGGCTCGGCTACGCCGCCGCCCAGGACGACCGGGTCGACTGGCGCCTCTTCGACATCGTGGGCATCGACTACTACGCGTACTTCACCGATCCAGCCGACCACGTGAGGGAACTGAGCCGCTATCTGCGGTGGGGCAAACCGGTGGCCGTCACCGAGTTCGGCACCTGCGCCTACGTCGGGGCGCCCCAGACGGGCGGGATGGGCTGGGACGTCGTCGACCACGACAAGAAACCCGAGGAGATCAAGGGCGACCTGGTCCGCAGCGAGCACACGCAGGCGGCCTACCTCACGCAACTCCTCGACGTCTTCTCGTCGATGGACCTGTACGCGGCGATGGCCTTCGAGTTCGTGACCCCCGACGCCCCGCACCGCCCGGACGACCCGCGGCACGACCTCGACATGGCGAGCTACGCCATCACCCGGACCGTCAAGGACCACCCGGACGACCCGAACTCCGCCTGGCACTGGGAACCGAAGCAGGCCTTCCACGCCCTGGCCCGCCACTACCGAGACCGTTCCCGTCCCGCATGAGATCCGGAGGCGGCCGGAAGTCCACAGCACACGGCCTGAATTGCATCGTTCGTTTTCTTGAACCTCTCGTGTTTATGACGGTAGGTTCGCCCTCATGACCGCCTCCCCGAGACCGACCACCGCCGAGGAGCTCCGCGGTGCCGGCCTGCGCGTGACCGCAGCCCGCGTCGCGTTGCTGGAGACCGTCCGGGACGGCGACCACCTCGGCGTCGAGGCGATCGCCGCCGGAGTCCGCGATCGCGTGGGCCACATCTCGGTGCAAGCCGTCTACGAGGCCCTGCACGCGCTCACCGCCGCGGGCCTCGTGCGCCGCATCGAGCCGGCCGGCCATCCGGCCCGGTTCGAGGGGCGCGTGGGCGACAACCATCACCACATCGTCTGCCGGTCCTGCGGCACCGTCGCCGACGTCGACTGTGCCGTCGGCGACGCGCCCTGCCTGACCGCCGCCGACGACCACGGCTTCGCCATCGACGAGGCCGAGGTCGTGTACTGGGGCGTGTGCCCCGGCTGTTCCACCGGCCGCAGTTCCTGAGCACCGAGTTCCGCACAGTTCGGAAGGATTGCCATGACTGAGAACCACGACGCGATCGTCACAGACGCGAAGTCGGAGGAGGGGAGCGGCGGTTGCCCCGTCGCGCACGACCGGGCCCTGCACCCGACCCAGGGTGGCGGCAACCGCCAGTGGTGGCCGGAGCGGCTCAACCTCAAGATCCTCGCCAAGAACCCGGCCGTGGCCAATCCCCTCGGTGAGGAATTCGACTACGCGGAGGCCTTCAAGGCCCTGGACCTCGCGGCCGTGAAGCGGGACATCGCCGAGGTGCTCACCACGTCGCAGGACTGGTGGCCCGCCGACTTCGGCAACTACGGCCCCCTGATGATCCGTATGGCCTGGCACAGCGCGGGCACCTACCGCATCAGCGACGGCCGCGGCGGCGCCGGCGCCGGCCAGCAGCGCTTCGCGCCGCTCAACAGCTGGCCGGACAACGGCAACCTGGACAAGGCCCGCCGTCTGCTGTGGCCGGTGAAGAAGAAGTACGGCCAGAGCATCTCCTGGGCCGACCTCATGATCCTGACCGGCAACGTCGCCCTGGAGCAGATGGGCTTCCAGACCTTCGGCTTCGGCGGCGGCCGCGAGGACGTCTGGGAGCCCGAGGAGGACGTCTACTGGGGTCCCGAGACCACCTGGCTGGACGACAGGCGCTACACCGGCGACCGCGAGCTGGAGAACCCGCTCGGCGCCGTCCAGATGGGTCTGATCTACGTCAACCCGGAGGGCCCGAACGGCAACCCGGACCCGATCGCCGCGGCCCGCGACATCCGTGAGACGTTCCGCCGCATGGCGATGAACGACGAGGAGACCGTCGCCCTCATCGCCGGTGGCCACACCTTCGGCAAGACCCACGGCGCGGGCCCGGCGGACCACGTCGGCGCCGACCCCGAGGCCGCCTCCATGGAGGAGCAGGGCCTGGGCTGGCGGAGCACCTACGGCACCGGCAAGGGCGGGGACGCCATCACGTCCGGCCTGGAGGTCACCTGGACCGCCACGCCGACCCAGTGGAGCAACGGGTTCTTCAAGAACCTCTTCGAGTACGAGTACGAGCTGGAGCGCAGCCCGGCCGGCGCCCACCAGTGGGTGGCCAAGAACGCCCCGGAGATCATCCCGGACGCGCACGACTCGTCGAAGAAGCACCGTCCGAGGATGCTCACCACCGACCTGGCGCTGCGTTTCGACCCGATCTACGAGCCGATCTCCCGCCGGTTCTACGAGAACCCGGACCAGTTCGCGGACGCCTTCGCCCGCGCCTGGTACAAGCTCACCCACCGTGACATGGGCCCGAAGTCGCTGTACCTCGGCCCGGAGGTGCCGCAGGAGACCCTGCTGTGGCAGGACCCGCTGCCGGAGCGCGAGGGCGAGCTGATCGACGGGGCGGACATCGCCGCCCTGAAGACCAAGCTGCTCGAGTCGGGCCTGTCGGTGTCCCAGCTGGTCACCACCGCGTGGGCGTCCGCGTCCACCTTCCGTGCCAGCGACAAGCGCGGCGGCGCCAACGGCGCCCGCATCCGCCTCGCCCCGCAGCGCGGCTGGGAGGTCAACGACCCCGACCAGCTGGCCCAGGTGCTGCGCACCCTGGAGAACGTCCAGCAGGAGTTCAACGCCTCCTCCGGCGCCAAGAAGGTCTCCCTGGCCGACCTCATCGTCCTCGGCGGCGCCGCCGGTGTGGAGAAGGCCGCCAAGGAAGCCGGCTTCGAGATCGAGGTGCCCTTCACCCCGGGCCGGGTGGACGCGACCGAGGAGCACACCGACGCCGAGTCCTTCGAGGCGCTGGAGCCGACCGCGGACGGCTTCCGCAACTACCTCGGCAAGGGCAACCGCCTGCCGGCCGAGTACCTGCTGCTCGACAAGGCGAACCTGCTGAGCCTGAGCGCCCCCGAGATGACGGTGCTCGTCGGCGGCCTGCGCGTCCTCGGCGCCAACCACCAGCAGTCGCAGCTCGGCGTCCTCACCAAGACGCCCGGCGCCCTCACGAACGACTTCTTCGTCAACCTGCTCGACCTGGGTACGACGTGGAAGGCGACCTCCGAGGACCAGACCACGTTCGAGGGCCGCGACGCCGCCACCGGCGAGGTGAAGTGGGCCGGCAGCCGTGCCGACCTGGTCTTCGGCTCCAACTCGGAGCTGCGCGCGCTCGCCGAGGTGTACGCCTCCGACGACGCGAAGGAGAAGTTCGTCAAGGACTTCGTCGCCGCGTGGAGCAAGGTGATGGACGCGGACCGGTTCGACCTCGTCTGACCCTCCCGACGCACTGAACAGGACGTCCGGGCCCGCCCCGCGGGGCGGACCCGGACGTTCCGCTGTTCCCGGAGCCCGGAGCCCGGAGCCCGGAGCCCGGAGCCCGGAGCCCGGAGCCCGGAGCCCGGAGCCCGGAGCCCGGCCGCCGTGTGGGGCCGGGCCGGCCGGGATCAGCGGCCGAGCGCCGCCGCGCCCGCCCGCGCGTACCGCTCGTCCAGGTCGCCCGACGGCGCGCCCGCGACGCCGATGCCCGCGACCGGAGCGCCCTGGGCGGTCACCGGCGTGCCGCCCGCGAGGAACAGCGTGCCCGGGATGTCCTTCAGGTTCGGCGCCTGCGCCAGCCGCTGGGCCAGCTCCGAGGTCGGCGCGTTCCAGGACACCGCGGTGAACGCCTTGCGCTCCGCGGACTCGTACGACTGCGGGCCCGCCCCGTCCCCGCGCAGGGTGACCAGGGTGTTGCCGTTGCGGTCCACGACGGCCACCGACACCTGCCGGCCGTCCTTCTCGGCCGCCTCCACCGCGGCGCGCGCCGCCTTCGTGGCGGCGTCCAGTGTCAGGTGCGTGCTCTGCGTCAGCTCGCCCTTGCGGGCCGCGACGGGGGCGGCGGGCGTGGCGTCCGTGGAGTCCGCGGCGTTCGCGGCGACCGTGCCGACGACACCGGCACCCACGACGGCCAGGGCGGTGCCGCCCACGAGGACACGGGTACGGCGGGACGGCTTCGTGCGGCTGGGCATGCTGGGGAACCTTCCGGTAGGGCAGGGACTGGGGGCGTCGGTCGCTCCCGGAACCGATCCTCGGCCCGGATCCGGCCGCCCCGCGTCGCCGTACCGGACGTCCCGGTGGTCATCCGATCGGATGACCCCACGGGCCGCCGACCTGGGCACAATGGAAGGTGTTTGCCCAGTTCAGCCACGCGAGGGAGGTGCCGGCGGTGGCCGTAGCCGAGCGCGACGACACCCGCGCCCTCACCGTCGTCATGCACACGGCGTTCTTCGTGCTGCTGGCCGCGTCCGTCGCCCGCTACCTCGCCCGGCACGCCGGCGGACCGCACACCCCCTGGGTGCTCGCCCTGTCCGCGCTGCTGGCCGCGCTCTACGTCCTCGGGCCCGCCCTCGGCACCCGGCCGACCCCGCGCCGCCTGACCTGGCTCGGCCTGGTCGTGGCCGCCTGGGCGCTGCTCGTCGTCCTGGCCCCCAGCTTCGCCTGGTGCGCGGTCCCGCTCTTCTACACCGGCCTGCGCACCCTCCCGCCGCGCGCGGCGATCCCGCTGGTGGCACTGCTGACGGTGCTCGCGGTCGCCGCCCAGCTGGGCCTGGCCGGCTGGCCCGACCCGAACGTGCTGCTGGCACCGCCCGCGGTGGCCGCCGTGGCCACCACCGTGTTCGTCGTCATGCAACGCCAGGCGGCCCGCCGGGACGCCCTCATCGACGACCTGGTCCGCACCCGGCGCGAACTCGCCGCCACCGAGCGCCGCGAGGGCACCCTCGCCGAACGCGAACGGCTCGCCCGGGAGATCCACGACACCCTCGCCCAGGGCCTGTCCAGCCAGCGCATGCTGCTCCAGGCGGCCGACCGGCTGTGGGACACCGCGCCCGGCACGGCCCGGGACCACGTCCGCACGGCGGCGGCGATCGCCGAGCGCAGCCTCGCCGAGGCCCGCCGCTTCGTCCACGACCTGACCCCGGCCGACCTGGCCGAGG
This sequence comes from Streptomyces sp. NPDC046881, assembly GCF_040645015.1. Lineage (NCBI taxonomy): Bacteria > Bacillati > Actinomycetota > Actinomycetes > Kitasatosporales > Streptomycetaceae > Streptomyces > Streptomyces sp. NPDC046881. The sequence continues at coordinate 14,093 of NZ_JBEYXJ010000045.1, forward strand.
GCGGCGGCCTGCTCCAGGCCCTGCGCGCCGTCGCCGAGCGCGAGACGACACCCGCGCTCACCGTCCGGGTGCACACCGAGGGCACCCCGCCCGACCCGCTGCCCGCCCCCGTGGAGTCGGCCCTGCTCCGCATCGCCCAGGGCGCCCTCGCCAACGTCCGCGAACACGCGGCGGCCGGCACCGCCACCCTCACCCTGACCTGCCTGGACGACCAGATCGTCCTGGACGTCACCGACGACGGCCGCGGCTTCGACCCGCACACCCCGGCCGCTCCCGCGTCCCCGGCCGCCGCGGCGGACGCGCGCGGCCACGGCCTGCCCGCCATCCGCGCCCGCCTGCGCCAGCTGGGCGGCACCCTCACCGTCGAGTCGGCACCGGGCGAGGGTACGGCCCTGTCGGCGGCGATCCCCCTGGAGCCACGATGACCCCCGGCACGGCGGCACGCACACCGGTGCGCATCCTCGTCTGCGACGACCACGCCGTCGTACGCGCCGGACTGCTGGCGCTCCTGCACAGCGCACCGGACATCGAGGTCGTCGGCGAGGCCGGCAGCGGCGAGGAGGCGCTCGCCCTCGCCCGCAGGACCGCCCCGGACGTCGTCCTGATGGACCTGCAACTCGGCGAGGGCATGGACGGCGTGGAGACCACCCGCCGGCTGCGCGCCACCCCGCCCGCCCCGCACGTCCTGGTCCTGACCACGTACGACACCGACGCCGACGTCACCCGCGCCATCGAGGCGGGCGCCACCGGCTATCTGCTGAAGGCGGAGCGCGCCGAGGACCTCTTCACGGCGATCCACACCGCCGCCCAGGGCCGCCCGGCACTCTCACCGCCGGTGGCCGACCGCGTCATGTCCCGCCTGCGCAACCCCCGCCCCTCCCTCACCCCACGCGAACGCGACATCCTCGCCCACCTCTCCCGAGGCCTGCCCAACCACGCCATCGCCCGCGCCCTCTACATCAGCGAGGCCACGGTCAAGACACACCTCCGGCGCATCTACGACAAACTCGGCGTGGACACACGGGCGGGCGCGGTGGCGGTGGCGAAGGAACAGCGACTGCTGCCCTGACGGACCTGCGGCTCCGCCGCCGGCGCGACCAGCCCCTAACCCCGCAGCGCCTCGAACGCCTCCCGCCCCGCCACCCCGATCGCGAGGTCGATGTCCGGAGCGAGCCCCGCCCGGCGCCCCGAACGGGTCAGCGCCGCCATCGCCACCCGCTCCCCGGACTCCGTCTCGACCACCCCGATCTCGTGCCGCAGGTGCAGGAACGTCCCGGTCTTCCCGCTCCACCGGAGCGAGTCCGTGCGCAGCTCGCTCGCCAGCCGCTGTGTGAAGACCTGGAGGCCCATCAGCCGGCGCAGCTCGGCCGTCGCCGGGGGAGTGGCGATCTCGTCGCACCACACGCGGCCCAGCAGGGCGACGAGGGCCGCGGCCGAGCCGGCGTTGGCGTGGGCGGGGTCCAGGGTCTCGATGGTGTGCCGGCCCGCCCGTGCGTCCCGGACGGCCAGCTCCAGCGCGAGGGAGAAGTCGTTGCCGGCGGCGCCGGCGGCGCACTCGTACAGGTGGTTCATCCGGTGCCGCAGCCGGATGCCGTCGCACCCCCACGCGCGCAGCCGGGCGTCCACGTCCGCCACCGGCACCAGGCCGAGCAGCGCGTCCGCGGCGGCGTTGTCGCTCACCGACAGCATCAGCAGGACCAGGTCGGCGACGGCCACGGTGGCCGGATGCCGGAAGGCGGCGAGCCCGGTGGGGCCGACACTGCTCGTGCCCGGGTCCACCGTCACCGGCAGCGCCGGATCGAGGTCGCCGGTCGCGATCCGCTCCAGTACGACGAGGGCGAGCGGGACCTTCGCCACCGACGCCAGAGGAGTCGACTCGTCGATGTCGAAGCCGAGTTGCTGGCCGGTGTCGAGGTTGCGGGCGAGGAAGGAGCCGCGGACGCCGAGGGCCGCCCAGTCCGCGGCGATCGCCTCGGCGACGTCCAGGAGGGCGGTGTCGTCCCCGGTGTACACCGGGTGGTGCACGACGGCCCCGCTCATCCGCGTGCCGCCAGCCGTGCGCCGAGGTCCTCGTTCCCCGCTCCGGGTCCCGGCTCGCCGCGCCGGGCGGGTACGGCGCCCACGGCCGTGGCGAGCAGCGCGGCCAGCCAGCCCGGCACGTCGCCGGCGCCGTTGCGGCCCGGGGCGGCGCCCACGTCGTACCCGCGGTGCAGGGCGCGGTCGGCCAGGGGCGCCCAGTGGGCTCCGTGCTGGCGGGCGAACGGTTCGGTGCACAGCAGCAGCGCGCTCCCGGCCAGGGTCTCGGCGAGCGCGGTGGCCGCCGGCCCGGCCGGCCGGATCCGGCCCTCGGGCAGCCCCGCGCGGGCGGCGGCGCGCGCCAGCCTTTCCTCGAAGTACGGCACGTGGTCCTCCGTCAGCAGCAGCAGGGGCGGTGGTGCGGTGGGCGCGGCGGCGCGCGTGCGGCGCGGCCGCAGGTCCTCGAGGTGGATGCGGTGCCTCCCGGTGCCGTCCCGCAACGGCGCCGACGCCAGCCCCAACGGCACCCGGAACGCCGCCTCTTCCGGGGCGGCCCGCACCAGCGCGTACCCGAGCGAGCCGTCGGCCAGCCCGGAAACCCGGTCCAGCGGCGGCAGTTCGCGCATGCCGAGGGCGACCCCGTGCTCGGTGCCGGCGCGCAGGGCCCGGGCCAGCGCGGCCGGTGCGCAGTCCGCGGGAACGCCGACGGCCCGCACCCGCGACCGCCGGGCCGAGCGGGCGACCTGCCGCAGCCGCTGGGCCCGGTCCAGCACGTCCCGGGCGTACGGGAGCAGCAGCACGCCCAGTTCGGTGGTCGCGATCTGCCGCCGGGACCGGTCGAACAGCAGGCCGCCGAAGTGCTCCTCCAGCGTCTTGATGCGGCGGCTGAGCAGCGGCTGGGCGATGCCGAGCCGGTCGGCCGCCCGGGAGAAGCTCTCCTCCTCGGCCGTCGCCACGTACGCGTCCAGATGTGCCAGGAGATCCACCGGTCACTCATATCAATAAGGCATGGGATCTTCAAAGTTCCCTCTTGGACATGGGTGCCCGCCTGCTGTTTCGCTGTCCCCCGTCGGAGATCGACACCGACGACGACTGGGAGGACCACACCCGTGACCGCTGCCGACCGACCCACCCCGCTGCCGCGCCGCCGCCTGCTCCAGGCCGGCCTCGCGGTCACCGGCGCCGCGATGACCGCCACGGCGCTTACCGCCCCGGCCGCGTCCGCCGCTCCGGACGCCCGGGTACGCGCGGGGCAGGCGGAGCTGGCCGAGCTGGAGCGGCGCTACGGCGCCCGGCTCGGTGTCTACGCGCGCAACGTCCGCACCGGGCGGACCGTGACCCACCGGGCGGGGGAGCGGTTCGCGATGTGCTCGACGTTCAAGGCGTTCGCCGCCGCGGCGGTCCTGCGCGACCACGGCGGCTGCGCGCCGCTGGACCGGGTCGTGCACTACCCGCCGCACGACCTCCTGCCCAACTCGCCGCGCACCGAGGAACATCTGGCGACCGGCATGACCGTGGCCGACCTGTGCGCGGCGGCCATCCAGTACAGCGACAACGCGGCCGGCAACCTGCTGCTCCGGGAAGTGGGCGGCCCGGCCGGTCTCACCCGTTTCCACCGGTCGCTCGGCGACGAGGTGAGCCGGCTCGACCGGTGGGAGCCGGAGCTGAACGCCGCGGTCCCCGGGGACCCGCGCGACACCACGACCCCGGAGGCGATCGCCGCGAGCCTGGAGCGCGTCACCCTGGGCCGGGCGCTGGCCGCCGCCGACCGCGAGCGGCTCGTCACCTGGCTGAAGGGCACCGTCACCAGCGCGGACCGGTTCCGCAAGGGGCTGCCGCGGGACTGGGTCGTCGCGGACAAGACGGGCACCGGTGACTACGCGAGCGCCCACGACATCGGCGTGGCCTGGACGACCCGGCGGACCCCCCTCGTGCTGGCCGTCCTGTCCAGCAAGACGGCCCCGGACGCCCCCGTCGACCAGGAGCTGATCGCCGACGCGGCGGCCGTCGTGGCCCGCACCCTCGCCCCCGGGGAGTAGTACCCCGACTGCCCTGGGAACTCCGACGGACGACGGTACGGGAAGGCGGGACGCCGCTGCGGGCGGCGTCCCGCTTCCGGCCGTTCAGCAGGCGGAGTTCGTCTGCGTGAGCAGGCCGAGCCGCCACGGCAGGCTGTTGTAGTCACCGCCCGCGTTCGGGTCCAGGCCCTGGTAGAGGTACTGGAGCTTGCACGCGGGGACGGTCAGCGTCTGGTCGTACCCGGCGCGGATCATCTCGCCGTGACTGATGTCCTTGGTCCAGGCGCCCGACGGGAAGGACACATTGCTCGCCCGCGCGAACGGATTGCCCTCGGACGCGGCCAGCGGGCTCCAGGAGCCGGCCAGGCTGCCGGAGGTCCAGGAGCGGAAGTAGCGCCGCCCGTCGGAGCCGACCGCCTCCACGAGCAGCAGGTACTGGTTGCTTCCCTGCACCTTGTAGACGTTGCTCGCCTCGAACAGGGCGTACTTGTTGGAGTCCTGGGCGGCGATGACGGTGTTCGTGAACCCGTTCGGGAACTGGCCGACGGTGGTCTGCGAGCGGTAGAGGTGCCCGTTGTCGTCGGAGGAGAACAGGTAGCAGTTGGCGCTGTCGCAGATCACCCACATGTCGACCCAGTAGCCGTTGCCGATGTTCTGCCTGATGACGTCCGGCATCGACGCGTAGAAGTTGCGCGGCGCGCTCCAGCCGTTCGGGTTGCCGATGTCCGGATTGGTGGAGTACGACGCGTTGCCCGTCTGGTAGACGAGGTACCACAGCTTCTGCGGCGCGTAGTAGAACACCTGGGGCGCGGCCCGGTAGCCGGTGCCGATGGCCGTGCGGTCGAGGTAGTGGTGGGTGGCCGACCCCGCCTGGGACCAGTCGCTGAAGCTCAGGTAGACGAGGTTGTAGCCGGACGCGCTGGCCACGCTGGCGAACACGTGCCACTTGCCGTTGTAGTAGACGACGGACGGGTCCTTGATCCCGGCGATCTTGTGGGTCGCGTCCGGCTTCGGCGCGATCAGCTGTCCGCCGGAGGACCAGCGGAAGCTGGACGGCAGCGCGGCCGCGGCGGACGGTGCGGCCGCCGTCCCGCCGAGCGCGGACAGCGCCGCACCGTACGCGGCCTTCTTGTTCCCGGCACTGTCGAACAGCAGCGGGTTCTCCCCGCTGCGCCAGGAGTCGCTGTCACGGATGCCCCACACGCTGATGCCGGTGCAGCGCCCCACGTTCATGCAGGCCTTCACCGTGTTCGCGTACGCCGTCGCCGGCGCCTGCGCGATGTCCAGCTCGGTGATCTGCACGTCCACGCCGAGAGCCGCGAAGTTCGCCAGCGTGGTCTGGAAGCTCGCGGGCGGTCCGGACGAGCCGAAGTGGCTCTGGAAGCCGACGCAGTCGATCGGCACGCCACGGGACCTGAAGTCGCGCACCATGCGGTACACGGCCTGCGTCTTGGCGTCCGACCAGTTCTCGATGTTGTAGTCGTTGTAGCAGAGCTTGGCCGCGGAGTCGGCCGAGCGGGCGGTGCGGAAGGCGTCCTCGATGTAGCCGTCGCCGAGGACGTTCTGGAACACGGAGGCGCGGCGCGCTCCGCTGCCGCCGTCGGCGAACGCCTCGTTCACCACGTCCCAGGCGTACACCTTGCCCTTGAAGTGGGCCATTTCGGTGCTGATGTGATTGCGCATCACACTGCGCAGGGTGGTGGCGTCGGAGATCGAGCCGGCCCAGCCGGGCAGTTGGGAGTGCCAGACCAGGGTGTGGCCCCGGACGCGCTGCCCGTGTGCGACGGCGTGGCCGACGATCTGGTCGGCGGCCGTGAAGCTGAACGAGCCCCGGGAGGGCTCCGTGGCGTCCCACTTCATCTCGTTCTCGGGCGTGACCGCGTTGAACTCCCGGTCCAGGATCGCGGTGTACGTCCCGTTGCCCAGCTTCCCGGCGGCCACCGCGGTGCCGAAGTACCGCCCGGACTGGGCGGCCTGGGCGCCGAGGGTGCTCGCCTGCAGCGGTGCGGGCTGGGCGCCGGCCGTTCCGCTCACCGCGAGGGTGACGGCGGCGAACGCGCCTAAGAGGGAGGCCAGGCGTCGGCCGGGCCTTCGAGGACACTTCATGGTTCTCCTCGTACGGTCGATCGTTGCGGGCGGTGATATGTCATGCGCATGACACCCCGGAAAGGCGTGAACGGCCGTTTGACCAGCCGAACAGTGGTCGGCGTTCCGGATGCTCTGGATGATAGAAGGGGGTGAGGGGGCGTCAATACCCCTCGCATCATTCGAGGTTCGGAGCGAAATGTTTCGGGGTGCTCAGCCGACCGGATCGGCCGGGTGCACGGGATGGGCCTCCAGGTCCGGCGCCGCCAGCAGGTCGGCGATCAGCTCCGGTGAACCGCCCACGTAGGTGCTGACCAGATCCACGTCACCGCCCAGACACCAGGCGCGGTCACGCGGCCACCACAGATCGGGAAGCTCGGTGAACTCGTCCAGGGACACCGGGGAGACGGCGTCGGCCAGCCGGCCGGCGAGCAGCACCTCGTCCCGGCCCGGCGTCCCGAACGTCGGGAACCGCTCCCAGTCCCAGCGGCCGTACCCGCTCCACAGCCCGAACCAGCACTCCTCGGCGGTCCCGGTGTGCCGGGCCAGCACGGGCAGCAGCGCCCGCGCGACCTCCGGCGGGGTGGGACCCTCGTCGGGATGCTCGTCCCACACACCGGGGAGGCCCAGGTCCGAGCGGTTGACGTAGTCCTGGTCCGCGCCGATGACCTCGGGCCAGCGGGTGACCGGTGTGACCCGCGTACCCCCGGCGGCGGCCACGGTGGACCAGCGCACCGGCCGCTCGTCGAGCCGGGCCGGGTGCAGGACCCGGGCGTACGCGGCGAAGCCCGGCGCCGCGACGCCGGCGACCGTGCCCATGGCGGCCGGCCACGGCCCGTGGACGGTGAGCCAGTCGGCGGGGGAGAGGTCGGCCTGCACCCGCAGCCGTCCGTACCACTCGGGAGCGGGGTCCCGGTGGACCGGGCGGTAGTCGTTCATGCCCACAGTGTGCCGTGCGGCCCGGCGGCGCCGGGCGGCCGGGGCAGGCCGGGACCGGGGCCCTGGCCTGCCCTTTCCTCAGGACTGCGGCGGCTGCTGGTGGCTGCCGTAGGGACGGGTGATGATCTCCATCCCGTGTCCGGCCGGATCCATGAAGTACAGGCCCCGGCCGCCGTGGTGACGGTTGATCTCGCCCGGCTGCCTTCCGTGCGGATCGGCCCAGTAGGTGATGCCGGCCTGCCGGATCCGGGCGAAGGCGGCGTCGAACTCCTCGTCCGACACGAGGAAGGCGTAGTGCTGCATGACGATCGACTCCGCCGGGATCGTGGCGAAGTCCAGGGTCACCCCGTTGCTCGTCGCGACGGGGACGAACGGGCCCCACGCGGGGCCGGGCTCCAGCCCCAGGACGTGGGCCAGGAACGCGGCGGACTCCCGGTTGTCCCGGGCGTGGACGATGGTGTGGTTCAACTCGACTGACATGAGAGGAATGCCTCCGAGGGCAAACTCCCGGCACCTCCATGCCTCACCCGGCCGGTGACCGACACGCGATGCCGTACGACGATCTTACCAACCGGGATCCGGTGGCGCCCGGTGCACCACAGCCCGCCGTTCACCGCCAACTCCACCGGCACACCGGTGAGTTCGCCACTCGGTGCGTGCACCGGCCCCAGGGGCGGCGCGGTGGGGTGCACCGGCGTGAGCCCAGCCCGGCGCGCCGCCGTCTCCCGCGCCCCGCAGGGGTGCTCAGCCGGCCGGGGTCGGGTCTCCCGTCAGGGGCACCTCCGGCTGGTCGGTGTTGATGACGACGGTCAGGCGGGGGCCGTCCGGTGCCGGCTGCCACTGGCCGCCGGCCAGGGGCAGCAGCGCGATGTTCGGTGCCGGGCCGGTCGTCCAGTCGAGCGTGCCCGCGATGGTGTCCAGCCGGGTGCGGGCAACGGCGTCGGCGACCGAGGCGCGGTCGGCCGGATCGGCGGCCGTGGCCAGGGCGTGGTGCGCGGTCTCCAGCAGCGCGTGCGCGAGCCCCAGCGGCTGGAGCCAGGGCGCCCCGGTGTCTCCTGGCAGGCCCGGGCCGGCTCGGCGCACGTGATGCCGTCCAGGCCGGAGCGGTACGGATGGCCGAGGCTCCAGTAGAGGAGGGTGGCCACTCGCGCGTCGCCGAGTTCGGCGTGCACGTCGGGGGCGGGGCTGGTGTGGGTGTGCGGGTAGGTCAGCCGGCGCGAGCAGGTGATCAGCCGGGGCTGCAGTCCGGCGTCCCGGGCCTGGCGGTGGAAGAGGGCCAGGTCGGTGGTGGTGGCCGCGCTGGCCGGCGCCGTTCGCGCGCAGCCGGCCGACCTGCGGCCCGAGGCACCCAGGTCGGCCGGCATGTGGCCGCGCCCGGACAGCGTCGGCGGGAACCCGTACCGCTCGTGCCGCAGCAGCCGGCCCTGCAGGTCGTCGTTCCACAGGCAGCCGACGGCACCCGGCGCGCGGACCCCCTCGCACAGCCTGGCGAAGACCCGCGCGATGTCGTCGAGACCCCATGCGAAGTGGTACGTCCACCGGAAGCGGTGCTCCCGGCCGAGGCCTCGGGCGTGCAGGTACGCCTGCGAGGGGAACGTCGTCGACACGCACGGCACCGCCGCCGCCTCGCAGGCGTCGGCCACGGCGGGCAGCGGGTGCCGGCCATGGTCAGCACGATGCGGGCGCCGTGCTCGTCCGCCAGGGCGCGCGCCGCCCGCCGGACCGCCTCCGGCTCGGAGCGGCTGTCGCGCACGGTGACGGTCACCTCGTACCGCCGGCCGCCGTTGCGGACGTGCGTGAGATCCGGCGCCGCTGCGCCCCGCCAGGGTGCAGGCCCCGGCGGCGGAGGGGGACCTGACCGGAATCCTCCGCCCCCGGCAGTACGAGTTTCCCAGTACCGCCAGTAACATGATCACCTTGTTCCGGGTGTACCAGTCAGTCAACTCGGCGCCGTCCCCCGACGCCGCCCTGCCCGGAGAAGTCGATGTCTTCTGTCAACGACGCGTTGGACAACGCGCGCTTCACCTACGAGCAGCACATGCGGACGTGCCGCCAGTGCCATGCCGACGCCGCGCCCTGTGCCGTGGCGAAGCACCTCCTGCGGATCTACAACCTGGCCCGCAGGGACCACCTGCGCGCCACCGGCCACGACGCGCCCAGGGCCTGACCGGCGCGGACGCTTTTCACCCGGCCAGAGAAGGGAACCCGGCCGTCCCGTCCCCCCGAGACGCAGGAGGCCACTGTGACGGACCCGCAGGGTGACCGGCCGAACCCGGTCACACAGCACGCCCGCCCCGACTTCCCCTCTCAGGACCAGCCGCATCCGGGCTGGACCGGCCCGATGGACCCGCCGCCCGACCACGGCGAGGAGTCCTACCGCGGATCCGGCCGCCTCGACGGCCGCAAGGCCGTGATCACGGGAGGGGACTCCGGCATCGGACGGGCGGTGGCCCTCGCCTACGCCCGCGAGGGTGCCGATGTGCTCTTCACCCACCTCGACGAGGAGCAGGACGACGCCCGCGAGACGGCCCGGCTGGTGGAGGACGCGGGACGCAAGGCGGTCGCCGTGTCCTGCGACATCCGTGACGAGGGCAACTGCCGGTCGCTGATCGACCGCGCGGTCACCGAGTTCGGCCATATCGACGTCCTCGTGAACAACGCCGCCTATCAGATGTCCCAGCCGGACGGCATCGAGGCGATCAGCACCGAGCAGTTCGACCGGGTGATGCGGACGAACCTGTACGGGATGTTCTGGCTGACCAAGTTCGCGCTGCCGCACATCCCGGCCGGGGGCTGTGTCATCAACTCCACGTCGGTGCAGGCCTATCAGCCCAGTCCGCACCTGCTGGACTACGCGATGACCAAGGGCGCGATCGTCACCTTCACCCAGGGGCTGGCCCAGATGCTCGCCGAGCGCGGCATCCGGGTCAACGCGGTCGCACCGGGGCCGGTGTGGACCCCGCTCATCCCCTCGACCATGCCCGACACGGCGGAGTTCGGTAAGCAGAGCCCGCTCGGCCGCCCGGCCCAGCCCGCCGAACTGGCCCCCGCCTACGTGTTCCTCGCCTCCCCCCAGGCGAGCTTCATCACCGCGGAGATCCTCAACGCGACCGGCGGCACCCCGCTGCCCTGACCCGCGCGCCGCCGCGGGGAGCGGTCATCCGACCCGGAACGGGGGCTCGCCCAGGAGCTCCGGCAGCCACGCGGCGCCCTGCGTGGCCCCCGGCCCGGTACCGGAGGCGTCGGGGATCATCCAGCTCCAGGGAGCGGAATCCCCCCCCGCGCCGACCGGATGCCGAGTTGCGCACGGGGCCCAACTCCCTTTCCCGTGCCCGAGACGGCCCTCCTCAGGACTCCCGCGACGACGTTCGGCGGACCTCGCCCGTGCCCAGGGTGATCACGGCCCGGGGCCGCATGGGCTCCTCGTCGCGCCGGGACAGCAGCACGACCTCCTCGACCGGTGCCGACAGCGTGCCCAGCCGGACGGCGCACTCGACGGCCAGCCGCTCCGGATCCCGGGTGCGGCCGAGCGACAGGTGCGGGGTGAAACGCCCCCCGCGCCTCTGGCAGAGCGGGAACCGCCGTTCCAGCTCCCGGTGGAGCCGGGACCACGGCGCCGGGCCCGCCGCGGCCGGGTCGAGCCACACCGTCGCGTAGTGCCGGTGCCGGAACCAGCGCACACCGGCCAGGCGCGCCGGGAACGGCGTGCTCTGTTCCGCCGCCGCGGCGAGCAGCGGTACGGCCCGCTCGAACTCCTCCTCCGGTACGAAGCCGAACAGCAGGTTCACATGCGGCGGCCACCGCCGTACCTGGGGATCGTGCTCGAAGCGGATCTCCTGGATCGCCGGCCACAGCTCGGGCGGCGGCAGCCAGGCCACCGCGGTCCGGGGCGTCGGCGCCAGTTCGAGCACGTCCACACGCCCATGGTCCCAGGGTCAGCGGCCGGGTGCTGCGGGCGCCCCGGGGCGGGGAGCCGTGAGCGATCGGCGCCCGGCCGCGGGTCAGCGCACCGGGAAGCCGAACGCGTAGCCCTGCTGCTTCAGCCAGGGCAGCAGGGTGCGCAGCGCCACCACCGTCTGGGAGCGGTCGCCGCCGGCGTCGTGGAAGAGGATGGTGGGGCCGTTGGCCAGCTCACCCTCGACGGTCGCGGTGATCGCGCCGCTGCCCGGCCGCTCGAAGTCCTTCGAGTCGACGTTCCAGCCGAGCGGCCGCATCCCGTGGGAGGCCGCCAGTTTGCGGCTGTACGGGGTGAAGGCGCCGCCCGGGGCCCGGTAGTACATCGGACGCACACCCCCCGAGGCCTTGGTGATCTGCCGTTCCGCGTCGACGATCTGCTGCGCCTGGTAGGACTCGGGCTTGGTGTCCATGGTGGTGTCGTGCGACACGGTGTGGTCGCACAGCCGGTGCCCGGCGGCCACCACCTGCTTGACCAGGTCCGGGTGCGCCTGGGCCTGGGTGCCGACCATGCAGAACGTCGCCTTGACGCCGTTCTCCCGCAGTACCTGGAGCACCTGCGGGGTCCAGACCGGGTCCGGACCGTCGTCGATGGTGATGTTGACCGCGTGCTCGCCCCGGTCGGAGGCGTGGGCGATGGCTGCGGACACGGGTGCCGCCTTCGGCGCGGCGTGCCGGGCGGCCCCCGGTGCCGCCGATCCGCCGCCGCTCTGGCCGGCCTGCGCGGTCCACACCGAGGTGGCGGCGGCGACCGCCGTGACCCCCACCGCCGCCGCGACCACCCGTCCGTACCATCCCCGTCCGCCATGCCGCGCCATGTCCGTCCCGCCCCCTGCCGTGTCCGCGTTGTGCCGTGCCGATGTGCTCGGCACCTGGCAGGACGGCGACGGTTGAGCGGAGGATCCCGCTGTTACGGATCACGGACAATTCCGCGGCGCTTCCGCGACAGTCGCCCGGCGCGCGGGCGGGAAACGCGGGCGGCGCGTGGAGGTTGGGGAGACGGTGGGTCGTTCCGGGCAACGCTTCGACCGGTGTGGCGGCACCCGCGGACGAAGGGCACAGCGACACCGGTCCTTCTGGTCGGTGCGGCTCGGCCGCGCCGACGGCAAGGGGGAAGCTGATGCGACGAGCCTCAACGACGGTTGCCGGCCTCGCGCATGACGCGCGGCCCGCCGGACTTGCCTCCGGTGGGCCGCGGCTCGCGCCCTGCCACGGCGGGCACCGAGGTCAGCGCCCGCCGGGAGGGATCACAGGGTGCCGCTCACCAATAGTGGCGCCGTCCGGCGACCGCGTGGCCCATGGATCCCATGATCCACAGGATGGCTCCCACCACCAGCAGGATCACGCCGATGGTCCACAGGATCGATATGCCTGTGAGGAAGCCGATGATGAGCAGGATGATGCCGAGGGCGATCATGACGGGCCTCCAGCCGGTGAGGTGGTGCTCCTGACCGTACGGGTGCCCCGGATTCGGACGGATTATCAGGCCGTCCGTTTTTCAAAAGTTCTGTCGGCAAGGTTGACTCCGCCCTGCGGCGGCCTCACATTACCTAGCGGTAGTACCCGGCGGTAACCCCGCCGTAACCCGCGGCCGGCGTCGCACGGCCGCCGGCACACCTCCGCTCGAAGAGCCGCCCCGTTCTCGCGATCCACCCCACCCACGGCACCGCCATGCCCGGCTGTCCCGTGTCCCCGTCCCGAGAAGGGAGAGCACCACATGCCCCTGCATGCCCTGCGCCGCCTCCTCACCGCGACCTCCGCCGCCGCCGGCGCGCTGGCCCTCGGCCTCACCACGACCCCCGCCCAGGCCACGACACCCCTCGACTACGCAGCCCTGGGGGACAGTTACAGCGCCGCCTCGGGGGTCCTCCCCGTCGACCTCACCAGCCCGCTCTGCCTGCGCTCCACGGCCAACTACCCCCACGTCATCGCCTCCCGGACGGCGGCGCGCCTGAGGGACGTCACCTGCGGTGCCGCCCAGACCAAGGACTTCACCGAGGCCCAGTACCCCGGCGTGGCCCCCCAGGCGGACGCGGTCGGCGCGGACACCGACCTGGTCACCCTCACGATCGGCGGCAACGACAACGGCACCTTCATCAACGCCATCGTCGCGTGCGGAACCGCGGGCGTCCTCAGCGGCGGCCACGGCAGCCCGTGCAAGGACCGGTACGGGACGTCCTTCGACGACCAGATCGACGCCACCACCTATCCGGCACTGAAAACCGCCCTCCGCACCGTGCGCGCCAAGGCGCCCCAGGCCCGGGTGGCGGTGCTCGGCTACCCGTGGATCACCCCCGCCACGGCCGACCCCTCCTGCTTCGTCAGACTGCCGGTCGCCACCGGCGACGTGCCCTACCTGCACGCCCTCCAGGCACACCTCAACACCGTGGTCCGGCGCGCCGCGGAGGAGGCGGGGGCCACCTACATCGACTTCGCCGAGGCCTCCGCCGGGCACGACGCCTGCCAGCCCGTCGGCACCCGATGGATCGAGCCGCTCCTGTTCGGGCAGAACGTGGTCCCGGTCCACCCCAACGCCCTCGGCGAGCGGCACATGGCCGAGCGCACCCTGAGCGTCCTCGGCCTCGGCTGACCGCTCACCGCCGCACCGGGGCCGCTCAGGCGTCGGCGAGCAGCGGGTCGTAGGGCGTCGAGCGTTCCCGGCCCGACATGAAGGCCAGGAAGTCCCGCACGAACGCCGCGCGCGTGTACGTGCCGTCCGCACCCGGCACGTCCCGGCGGAACCCCGAGCGGAACAGCGCCCGGTACTCGTCCGCGTCGACCCGCTGGTCGCCGTTCGCGTCGGTGACGTCGAAGAGCACCTCGGCGACCCTGATCAGCGCCGGACCGGCGAGGGAGGGCACGGCCGCCGCGTACTCCCGGGCGCTGACCCGGCCGTCGCCGTCGGTGTCGAGGGCCGCCTGCAGCTCCCGCCACCAGGCGGCGAAGGCGTCGTACAGCCGCGTCTCCGCCGGCTCGTCCAGGTCGAGACGGCCGGCGATCTCGCGGGCCATGGCGGCGAGGTCGGGCCAGTCCAGGTAGCCGTCCCCGGTCTGGTCCAGCACCTGCGTGAAGAACTCCTTCGCGCTGCGCCGCGACACGGATCCGGGGTCGGGGTCCGGCTCGGGCGGGACCGGGGCGAGCAGCCGCAGCAGCGCCCCGGCCCGCTTCATCCGGTCCCGCAGCGCGCTGACCGTCCGGGCCCGGGGGTCGTCGCTGTCGGGGGAGAGGGAGAGCAGTCCGATGACGGCCTCGGGCCGGACCCAGCCGTCCGGGAGGAACCGGGCGAGGCCCGCGCCCAGATAGGCGCCCTGCATCAGGGTCTGCGCGCCGGGCAGTTCGGGCAGCCCCGTCTTCCGGCGGAACGGCTCCGGAAGGGACGCCACGGTGACCACACCGAGCAGCGGACCGGCGACCGCGCGGCCGGTCGCCCACAGGGTGGGCAGACCGTGCAGCAGCGGCGGCGCCGGCAGATGGTCGAAGAGCCGGTAGAGGATGATCCGCATCGCCTCCGTGTTCTCCAGCTCCTCATCGACCACCCGGTCGAAGTACGGCCAGAACTCCCGCACCGTGGGCGGCAGTCGGTCCGCATCGCCGTCCAGGGCGGCGAGATACGCCCGGAACTCGGCGTACAGCCGCTCCATGACCGTCTGTTCCAGGGGCTGCCCGCTCAGCCGGCACATCGTGACACTGCTCTCGAAGAGCGTCGCGACCACCCAGGCTCGCACCGCGGGATCCAGCGCGTCGTACGGCCGGTGGTGCGCGTCGGTACCCTTCAGCCGGGCGTGCAGCCGGTTGAGCCGCGCCGCCTCCCTGCGCCGCACCTCGTCGTCGGGCCCGAACATGCGCTGCAGGCTCACGACCGTGTTGCGCAGCCGGCGCCACGGGTGGGTCACGAACGTCGAGCTGTCGAGGAGGGCCGCGCCGACCTGGGGGTGAGCGGCCTCCAGGACGGTCGCCCGGATGACGGCCGGCGCCCAGCGCGGATCGTTGAAGAACTCGTTGAACTGGCTGCCCGTCTCGGTCACGCTGGTCGTTCTCCGTTCGCGTTCGGCGGCACGCCGCCGAAGCGGCGGTCGCGCTGCTGGTAGGTGCGCAGGCACTCCAGGAAGTGGGGCGCCCGGAAGTCGGGCCAGAGGACCGGCGGGAACATCCACTCCGCGTAGGCGACCTGCCAGAGCATGAAGTTGGAGATCCGCTGCTCCCCGGAGGTGCGGATGACGAGGTCCACGTCGGGTGTGTCGGGAAAGGGCAGGTGCGCGGCGAAGCACCGCTCGTCCACGGCCTCGGCCGGCACTCCGCTGCGGATCAGGGACCGCGCCGCCGCCACGATGTCGCTGCGCCCGCCGTGGTCGAAGGCGACGGTCAGCGTCATGCCCCGGTTCCTCTCGGTCAGCGTCGTCAGATCGGCGAAGTCCCGGGCCAGCGCCGGTGGGATGCGCGGATCCGCCACGCCGAGGAACCGGCAGCGGATCCCGCGCGCGTGCAGCAGCGGGGCGTGCTTGCGCACCACGCGGCGCACCAGCCGCATCAGGAAGTCGACCTCGGTACCCGGCCGCCGCCAGTTCTCGGTGGAGAACGCGTACAGGCTCAGCCACTCCACCCCGGCCGCCCGGGCCGCCTCGATGACGTCGATCACCGTCGTCTCCGCCGCACGGTGACCCGACGTACGCGGCAACGACCGACGGGCCGCCCAGCGCCCGTTGCCGTCCATCACACAGGCCACGTGCCGCGGCACCCTCCCGACGGCACCGCCGGCGGCCTCCCCAACCGTCATGCCTTCCCCCAGCGGCAACGAGCGGACCCTGCGTCCCGCCCAGAGTGTCAGCCCCCGACCCGGAAGCCGGCGGGTGCGCCCGAGGTTCACCCTTGGTACGCCTGTCTGACGGCGTGATCCCTTACGGGGCCCGGGGGTTCGCCTCCGGGCGCTCGCTGGTGCTGCCCCCCGCACCGAATCGCCTGCCTGCCGGAGTGAGCGCGGTGCGGGCGCTGCCTAGCGTGAGGTCGCATGGCGATCTCATCGAGTTCCGCGTTCCGCCGGCGTACCGGCCTCGCGGCCATGGCGCTGGTCTGCCTGCTGACCTCCGCCCCGGCCGCCGCCGCGCAGTCCCCACGGGGCGCGCCACGGGCGTGCGGCCCGCATCCGGCGCTCAGCCGGTCCGTGCACCACCTGGTGACGCACGACCGGATCGCGGGCGCCGCGGTCCTGGTCACCGGCGCCGGTCCGGACGCGTCCTGCGCCCGTTGGACGGCGAGCGACGGCGTGGCCGACCTGCGCACCGGCCGCCCCATGAGCACCACCGACCGGCTGCGCGTCGGCAGCGTCACCAAGACGTTCACCGCGACGGTCGTCCTCCAACTCGCCGCCGAGCGGCGGCTGTCCCTGGACGCGCCCGTCGAGCGCTACCTGCCGGGCCTGATCCGCGCGGGCGGTCACGACGGCCGCCGGATCACCGTACGGCAGCTCCTCCAGCACACCAGCGGGCTGCCCGACTACCTCGACGCCCCCGAGTGGCGGCACATCGAACGGCTCCGGTACCGCCACTTCGAGCCGCGCCCGCTCATCGCCCGCGCCCTGCGGCTGCCGCGCCCGGAGCACACCTGGCACTACGCGACCACGAACTACCTGATCGCCGGGCTGATCGTGCGCGAGGTCACCGGCCACAGCCCGGAGACGGAGATCACCCGCCGCATCATCGGCCCGCTGGGCCTGCACGACACCTACTGGCCGGGCGACGCCGTCCGCATCCGGGGCCCGCACTCGCACAGCTACTTCACCGCCGGGGACGGCCGCCGGGCGGACGGCACCGACTGGAACACGACCTTCGGCGGCGTCGGCGGCGCCCTGGTGTCCACCCCGGCCGACCTGACCCGGTTCGCCACCGCGCTGTCCACCGGCCGGTTGCTGCCCGCAGCCCAACTCGCCGAGATGCGGCGCACGGTGGCCGCCGACCCCGACCGGCTCTGGCCCGGCGCCCGCTACGGGCTCGGCCTGATCTCCTCACCGCTGTCGTGCGGCGGCACCTGGTGGGGCCACGCCGGGACCGTGCCCGGCGGCCACCGCGCGCTGGTCGCCACCGGCCCCGGCGGCCGCGCCGCCGCCGTCGCCCTGACCGAGGTGCCCGCCACCCTCCAGGCCGAACGGGACTTCCTCGACGTCGTCGACAAGGCCCTCTGCGAGGGCACGTCCACCGAAAGGACCCCCGCATGACCCGCTCCACCTCGCCGGCCGGCGGCCCGCGCCCGCGCCGCCTCCTCTCCCGGGGCGCGGCAGCCGTCACCCTGTCGCTGGCGGGCGCGCTGGCCCTGGGCGCCGCACCCGCCGCACCCGCCGCACCCGCCGCACCCGCCGCACCCGCGGCGGCCCGGCCGGCCGCCGACCCCCTCGCCCGCTACCACCACCAGCACCTCCACTGGAAGAGCTGCCTGCTCGGCCCCGACGACACCACCGGCAAGGAGCTGGAACAGGCCGGCGCCCAATGCGCCGACGTCACCGTGCCGTTGGACTACTCCCGCCCCGCCGGCCGTACGACCACCGTCGCGATATCCCGGATCCGGGGAACCGACACCGCCCACCGGGCCGGCGCGCTCCTGCTCAACAGCGGCGGACCCGGCGGACAGACGATCGGCGATCCGCCGTGGGTCCGCACGGCCATGAAGGACGTCGCCGCCCGCTACGACGTGGTCGGTGTGGACCCCCGCTTCGTCGGCCGCAGCACCCGGCTGGACTGCCGGTGGCCCACCGGCAGCATGGTCCGCGGAGCCGGCACCGGCCGCGCCGGCTTCGACCGCATGGTCTCCTTCGCCGCGGACCTCGCCGACCGCTGCCGCACCCACGCCGGTGACCTGCTGCCGTACGCGAGCACCCGGAACACCGCCCGCGACATGGACGTGATCCGCGCGGCCCTCGGCGAGCGCCGGATCTCCTACCTGGGCTACTCGTACGGCACCTACCTGGGCCAGGTCTACGCGTCGATGTTCCCGCGGCGCGTCGACCGGGTCGTCCTGGACGGCGTGGTGGACCCCGCCCGCTACAGTCCACGGCTGCTGCGGGGCTCGGAGGAGGCCAACCGGCACGCCCTGCGGGGCTGGGCCGACTGGGCCGCCGCCCACCACGCGGCCTACGGGCTGGGCCGCACCCGCGCCGCCGTCCTGGGCACCCTGGAGGCGGTCCGCGCCGCCGCGGCCCGCACCCCCCTGCGCCTGGGCGGCTACCGGGTGGACGACCACGTACTGCCCGTCGTCGTCTTCAACGGACTCTCCCAGGACAACCCCCAGGCCTACGGCGACTTCGCGCAGGGCGTCCGGGACCTGCGGCACGCCGCCGGGGGCCGGACGGTCACCCCGTCCCCGTGGCTGGCCTCGGTGCTGGAGTTCCTGCTGACCGGGCACGAGTCCGCCTACGGCAGCGCGCAGACGGCCATCCTGTGCGGGGACGTGGCCGCACCGCGCGACCCGGAGACGTACTGGCGCGATCTGCGGCGCGCCGGGACCGGGGACCGGCTGTTCGCGCCCGTCACGAACGACATCAGCCCGTGCGCCTTCTGGGACGCGCCCCGCGAACGCCCCACCACGATCCGCGACGACCTGCCGGCCCTGCTCGTCAACGCCACCGGCGACCCGCGCACCGTCTACTCCGGCGCCCGATCGGTCCGCCACCGCTGGCCCAGCTCCCGCCTGGTGACCCTGCGCGGAGCCGACCAGCACGCGCTGTACGGCGTGTTCGGCAGCGCGTGCGTGGACACCACCGTCAACACCTACCTGGCGACCGGCCGCCTCCCGGCCCGGGACACGACCTGCACCCGGCCCACCAGGTGATCCCCGGGGGGCATCGGGCCGCGCCCTGCGGGAGCACGGCCGCGCCGACGGTCCGCCCCGCTACCTGAGGCGGTTGGCGAGTCCCTTCACCAGCTCCGTCCGTGCGACCTTGAGGGCGAAGCGGTCGGTCGTGCCGGCCTGGGGCCGGGCGTACCAGGGCAGTGCCAGGCGCCGCCACTTCGCGGGGGCCAGGTCCGAGGGGAGCGCGGGGAGCGGTGCGGCCCACGGGCCGAGCTGCAGCTCCGCCGTCCAGACCCCGGCGGGGAGGGCGCCGACCGGCACGGTGACGTGGAAGGCGCCGTCGGCGGCGATCTCCCGGACCGCGAGGGTGACGGTGTTGCCGGTGCCGTCCTCCAGGGCCAGGGCCAGGGCGTCCGCGGGGTATTCGGCCAGACCGAGCCGCCCGCTGACGCGCAGCCCGGTGGGGGAGCCGTCCGCCCAGCGGATGTCCTTGTCGACGCGCAGCAGCGACCGCACCTTGTGCTTGCTCTCGCCGAGTTCCAGCGTGAAGTTGCCGTACGGCTTGGTGGTGTAGAGCGTGACGGCACGCAGGCCCTCGCCGGTGGCGAGCACGCGGGTGCTGGGCTCGCCGGAGACGTCCTCGGCACGCTTGCTGCCGATCCGCACCTCCTTGCTCAGCCCCTGGGCGCCGACGGCGAGGGAGATGTCCCACAGTCCGTCGGCGAGCGGCTTGCCGTCGGCGGCGGTCGCGATGTCGACGGTGGCCTCGAACCCGGCCAGGTCGTACGCGTACTGCCCCTCGTCCTCGTCCGCGCCCAGCCCCGGCGTCGGGGTGTGCGTGACGGGCAGCCGGTACTCGGTCTTGCTGTCCCGTTCGCGCAGGACCAGCTCGGTGGTGACGTCCCGCGTCTCCACCCGGTGCAGGTAGCCGTGCCCGGCCAGGTGGAGCACGCCGCCGTCCATCTCGGCGCGGCTGACGCGGTGGCGGAGGCCGAGCTGCGCGGTGACGTCGTAGTACTCGTCGGGGATCGCCCGCTCGGAGTCGCGCAGGAACGGGTAGCGGGCCAGTGCCCGGCCGTTCTCGACCAGGACCGGGGTGGCGACCTTGGACCGGGCGAGCCGCTTCTCGAACGCGACGAGTTCGAGCACCTCGTCCAGCATGCGGTGGCGCACCAGGTGCAGCCGCAGCCGGGCCATCGCCGAGAGCTGGTCGTTCATGCCCTCGTGCCACAGGGGCTCGATTATCTCGGCGAGCCGGTCCAGCGTCTTGAGCTGCGTCTCGCGCGGCTCGTGGACGAGGTGGCCGGCGAGCAGCTGCTGGACTTCCACGGTCAGATGCCGGTGCGCCAGGTGGTCGCGGCCCGGACCGGGCGGCACCAGCTCCAGGATCATGTCGACCATGCGGGGCAGGAACTGCAGCCGCCGCTGCGTCCCCTTCAGCCGGAGGGTGATGTTGCCGCCGTCCTCGCGCTGCATCCAGTACAGGCAGTCGTAGTCGGCGACCACGGAGATGCCCGAGGCGTGCACGTAGGCCGGGCCGACGAAGAGCTGGTCCTCGCCGATGGCCAGGTCGGTGGGGAAGCGCAGCCCGTGCCGCTCCAGCAGCTCCCGGCGGAACAGCTTCATCGGGTTGAGCGTCCAGTACACACGGGAGGAGAACACGTCCGTGCGCGGCTGGTTGCGCTTGAACATCGACGTGGGCGCGCCCCGCCCGCCGACGCCGACCATCTTGCCGAGCACGACGTCGGTGCCGTTCTCCTCGGCCATCCGCACCATGCGTTCCAGGGCCTCGGGGCCGAGACGGTCGTCGGCGTCCAGGAAGAACACGAACGTGCCGGTCGCGTGGTCGAGGCCGAGGTTGCGCGGGGCCGACGGGCCGCCCGAGTTCTGCTGCCGGAAGACGCGCAGCATCTCCGGGTACACGCCCTTGAGGCGCTCCAGCTCGGCGGCCGTGCCGTCCGTCGAACCGTCGTCCACGACGATGACCTCGAGCCGTTCACGGCCGATGCTCTGGTCCGCGACCGAGGTGATGCACTGCGTCAGATACGGCATCGCGTTGTACGCGGCGATGACGACCGAAACGGTGGCGCCAGGCATGAATACGCGCTCCAAAATACCGGGCAACCCGGGGCGGCTTCGATTTTTCTGTGAACCTACCATGACCAGGGAGTGTCGGTAGAACGGATGAGCGGTGAAGCGTCCCACCGCCCCGCGGACAGTCCGGAGGACCGGGCACGGACGCTCGCCGGACGGCCCGGATGCCCCCCGGTGCCCCGGCCGGGGATGAACCAGGCGGCGCACGGAAGTCGGGGTGGGTGACAGGGCGGTCCGCTGACCGCCGGACCGCCGTACCGTCACCGAAAGGCGACCCCATGCCCCCTTTGCGCCTCGGCGTCTCCCTGCAACCGCGCTGGCCGCTCGACGACGGAGCCGGCGCGCTCCGCGCCGCACGCCGCGCCGAAGACCTGGGCTTCGACCACGTCGCCGTCGGCAACCGCCTCCTGGACAGCGGCTTCGGCCTCGACACCGACCCGCTCGTGCTGCTGGCGGCCGTCGCGGGGGCGACGACGCGCCTGCGGCTGCTGACGTCCGTGCTCGTCGCGCCGTACTACCCGGCGCTGGTGCTCGCCAACCAGGCCGCCACCCTGGACGTCGTCTCCGGCGGCCGGCTGGTCCTGGGCGTCGGCACCGGCTGGAACCCGGACGAGTTCGCCGCGGTCGGCGTACCCGCCCGGGAACGCGGTGCGCGCACCGACGACCACCTCGCCGCCGCCCGGGCCCTGTGGACCCGGCGGCCCGCGGACTTCGACGGGCCCTTCACCACCCTGCGCGCGGCGCGCCTCGGAGTGCCCCCGGTCACCGCCGGCGGTCCGCCCGTGTGGGTCGGCGGCCACAGCGACGCCGCCCTGCGCCGCGCGCTGCGGTTCGGCGACGGCTGGTACGGCACCGGTGTCGACGCAGCGGGGATCACCGACGTACGGCGCCGGCTGCGCGGACTCGCCGGCACGGCGGACGCCGACCGTCTCACGCTCGCCACGGCCGCGTTCCTCACCCCGCCCGGCCTGCCCGCGGCGGTCACGGCACCGG
Organism: Streptomyces sp. NPDC046881; assembly: GCF_040645015.1. NCBI lineage: Bacteria > Bacillati > Actinomycetota > Actinomycetes > Kitasatosporales > Streptomycetaceae > Streptomyces > Streptomyces sp. NPDC046881. The sequence continues at coordinate 35,968 of NZ_JBEYXJ010000045.1, forward strand.
GACGGCCGCTCGGCGGCGCCGCTCCCACCGCGGCGGGCGTCGCCGCCGACCTCACCCGGCTCGCCGAGGCGGGGGTCACCGCCTGCACCCTGTGGCTGCCCGTCGCCGCCGAGCACGTCGAGGAGGCCATGGAGTGGATCGCCACCGAGGTGGTGCCACGGCTGGCCTGACGCGGCGGACCGGAGTCAGGCGTGCGTCGTGAGGATCATGTACGGCGCGACCCGGGTCTCCGCCGTAGCCTGGTCGGCGGGGCCGTCGGCGGGCAGGGTGGGCAGCTCCACGGCCGGGGAGGGGAAGCCGGCCCCGGTGAGCAGGGAGCGGTACCGGTCGAGGGAGCGGTGGTAGGTGACACCGGTCATCGTGCTGCCGTCGCGCAGGCGCAGCAGCGTCGCCACGGTGTCCCCGTCGCCGTACACCACCCCCGGCTCGCCGTGCCGCAGGGTGGAGAAGGCCACGCCGGTCGCCGCCGGGTTGAGATCGGCCAGGACGTACGGCGCACCGGGGCGCAGCACCCGGCGGATCTCGGCGGTGAGGCCGGCCAGCCGGTCGTCGTCGGGGTCCGTGCAGTACACCAGGCAGCACACGGCGGCATCGACGCTGTCGTCGGCGAGCCAGTCCAGGGACCGGCCGTCGAACAGGCGGTAGGAGATGCGGGGGTGCGCGCGGTCGGCCCGGGCGATGTCCAGCATGTCCGCGGAGGGATCGATGCCCTGGACCGTCCACCCGCCGGTCCCCGCGAGCCGCGCCGCCACCGCGCCGGTGCCGCAGCCGACGTCCAGGGCCAGCCGACCGGGGCCCGAGCCGCCGGAGAGCCGTTGCAGGACGGCGGGGAAGATCAGGCTCTCGGCCAGCCGCATGTCGCGGTCCCGGTAGGCGCCGGCCGCGGCGGAGGTGTCCCAGCCGAGGGGATCGTCGTCGGCGGTCAAGGTCGCTGCCTCCTGCTGCTGGAGCCGGGCCCGGCCGGGGGGGAGCGGGGCCTTCGCCCGGCAGCCTGGCACAGGGGGCGAGGCGGGGCGTGTCCGGCGCGGGAAGATCCCCCCGACAGCGGGCGCGCCGTGCGGACGGTTGACGGTGCGGCTGCGGGTGAACGTCCCCCCGGATGCACGACACCGCCCGCGACGGAAGGATCGGTCGTACGGGGGCATGCTCTACGACGCCGCGTGGAGCCGAGCCCGCACAGGTTGCTCGGCAACCGTCCGAGCTGGGGGAAAACGCCCGCTCTGGCCCTCCCACCGGAGCACTGTCATGTTGTTCAAGCGCATTCTGAACCGTTCCGGCCCCTCCACCCCACCCGCCGCGCAACCCACCGCCCCCGAGCCCCTCGTGACCGCCGCCGACTGCGGCCTTCTCCTCCTCCGGCTGGCCATCGGCCTGTTCATGGCCGGGCACGGGGCGCAGAAGGTCTTCGGGCTCTTCGGAGGTCATGGCCTGTCCGCGACCGCCAGGGGCTTCGAAGCGCTGGGCTACCGCCCGGGAAAGCTCTTCGCCGTGATCGGGGGCCTGTCCGAACTGCTCGGCGGCCTCGGCCTGGCCCTCGGGCTGCTCACGCCGCTCGCGGCCGCCGCCCTGATCGGCGTCATGATCAATGCGATGGCGACGGTCACCGCCGCCCACGGTGCGTGGGAGTCGGACGGCGGCGTCGAGTACAACGTGTGCATCGCCGTCGTCGCCCTCTCCGTCGCCGCCATCGGCCCCGGCCGCCTGTCCGCCGACCGCTTCTTCCCCTGGGGCAGGGGCGGCTGGGGACCGGCCGCGCTCGCCCTCGGCCTGGGCGGCGTCGGGGCGGCGATCACGCTCAGTCTCTAGGCGGAGTGCGACGGGGCGGGCGGGGTGATCAGCGCCGGCCGCCGGGGGCCGGCTCGCGGTCCCCGTGGACGATGTCAGCTTCCCGGCGCCTGCCATTCCGCCAGTGCGGCCCGGGTGGCGCGAGTGTGGGGATGGTCGGCGCCGAGATGCCGTTCGCGCTCGGCCACCATCTGCTTCAGCACCGGCGTACGCGTCCCGGACTCGCCCGGCGCGCCGTCGGTGCTGTCGCTGGCCAGGACGACGGTCCGACCGTGGCCCCGGGCTCCGCCGATGGCCCGGCGCAGCCCCGGGCGGGGCTGGATGCCACCGGCCTGGCCGTGACCGTCCTGCGCGTGAGCGCCCTCCCCGACCCCGCGGGCCACCCCCACGCCCTCTGGAGCACGTCGTCCTCCTCGGCCACCTCACCCCGGCGCAGGCGCCCTCGGTCACCCCGGACCAGGCGCACACCGCCCTGCGCCTCTCCACCGCTACGCCCTCCTGGCCTGCCACCCGCGCGGAACCCCGGGCCGTACGCATCCACGCCCTCACCGCGCGTGTGGTGCGCCAGACCATGCCCGGGGACCGGTGGCGTCCGGCCGCCACCGCGGCGGCGGACGCCCTCCTCCAGGTGTGGCCCGACCCCGACCAGCCACCCCCGGACCTGGCGGCCCCCTTGCGCGCCAACACCGACGCCCTCGCCGACCATGCCGAAAGACATCTCTGGCACTCCGCAGGCCACCACGTGCTGTTCCGGGCGGGCCTCAGTCTCCTGAACACCGGTTTGGCCGCGTCGGTGACCACGCACTGGCGGCACATGACCGAGGTCGGCGAGCGGCTGCTGGGGGGACGGCGTGGCCGACCGAGCCGGTGACGGCGGTGCTCATCGTCCGGCCCCGGCCAGCACGGCGGCGAGCAGTCCGGGGAAGCGGGTGTCCAGGTCGGTGCGGCGCAGGGACATCAGGCGGGCTTTTCCGGCCCGGCGGGTCTCGGTGATCCCGGCTTCGCGCAGGATCCGCCAGTGATGGGACAACGTCGACCGGGGCACGTCCAGGCCCTCCGGGCTGCACGCGCTCTCGCCGCTCTCGGCCATCCGCCGGACCAGTTCCAGCCGCACCGGATCACCCAGTGCGTGCAGCACTGCGGCCAAGTCCCGTTCAGGATCGTCGGGTTGTGCCACCGTTCCTCCTCCTCGCCTGCGCAACACCCGTAGTATGCGGCTCACTTCGATATTTCGGGAAAGTCGAAATGATCTAGGAGATGGCCATGCCGGTGCTCGCCACCCTCGCCCGCGTCTACGTCGACGACCTGGACGCGGCCCTGCCGACCTTCGTGGAACTGACCGGGGAACAGCCCCGGCTGCGGTTCACCTACCGGGACCTGGACCTCGCGAGCGTCGGCGGTTATCTGCTGCTCGCGGGCACCGAGGAGGCGCTGGCCCCGTACCGCGGCACGCACGCCACCACGATCGTGGAGTCCGTCGACCAGGTGCTGCGCATCGCCGAGCGGCACGGCGGAGAGATCCTGGACGGCCCCAACGAGGTCCCCACGGGGCGCAACCTGACCGTGCGCCACCCGGGCGGCGCGACCATCGAGTACGTGCAGTTCCACGCGGCCGCACGAGCCGCGTTCGCCTGAGCCGGCCGGCCGGTTCCCAGCAGGCACGGGCGCGTTCACGTGCCTGTTGTGTTTCCTTCCGTTCGCGAGACAGTGGATGTCACGTACGGCCGGTGAAGTGGACCACCGTTGTCAAGGTGTGCTCGGGGCACGGTCGCCCCCCGACCATTCGTGAGGTGGCATGCGCATGCGTCGTACCCGCATCCGGGGTGCTGCACGGTACTCCGCCCGTGCCCGTGCCCGACTCGCGGCAACCCTCGTGCTCGCCGTCACGGTCCCGGCCTTCCTGCCCGGCGCGGCGGAGGCGGGCCCGGTGCACCGGACGGGGACCGAGCAGTGGACGACACAGACCGTCGCCCCCGGCGTCACGGTCCGCACCGGTGTCATCCAGCACCCCGGCGCGCGGCATTCCTGGACGGTCACCGTGCAGGCGCCGGCCGGCAGCCGGTGGAGCACGAACGACCCGGACGCGCCCGTGACCTGGGCCGAGGTCTCCACCCGCACCTGGGCTGAGGACACGGCCCGCAAGCTGACCCAGGCCGGCTTCCGGCCGCGCGTGGAGAGCGTGCAGTGGCCGGAGTACGCCGACACGCCGCACGGGCTGATGGGGTACCGGGTCCGGGTCGGCCGTTTCGCCACCCAGGAGGAGGCGCGGACGGCCGCCTCGGCGGTCACCGCGGCCGGGGTCCGCACGACCCTGTCCTGGACCGGGTACGACATCCAGGAGCCGGCCGACCTGGAGCACGTCCACGTCGCGGTGATCGACCCGAAGACCTTCGACGGACGCATCGAGGCCACGCACGACGGCAACGTGGCACAGCGCGAGACCACCTCGGCGGTGGCACGGAAGCTGAAGTCGCTGGTCGGGGTCAACGGCGGTTTCTTCGTGCTGTCACCGGGCGACGGCGTGCCGGGCACCATGTCCGGGATCGGCGCCTACCGGGGGGAACTGGAGTCGATGGCGGCCGGCTCCCGGTCCGCCCTGCTCATCGAGGACGGCGGCCACCGCATCCGGATCGCGGACCTGACGAGCACCGCCACCGCCCGTGCGGGCAAGGCCGCCTACCCGGTCCAGGGCGTCAACCGGGTGCCCGGCACGGTCCGGGACTGCGGCCGTCCCGGCAGCACGCCCAGCGAACTGCCCTGGCAGGACGTGACCTGCCGACTGGCCGACGACATGGTCCGGTTCACCGATGCCTTCCAGGCCGACCTGCCGACCGGCCCGGGGACCCAGGTCGTGCTGGACGCCTCCGGCCGTGTCCTTTCCACCGGTGCGCGCGGCGGCCGCGTCCCCGAGGGCGGGTATGTGCTGCAGGGCATCGGCGGGGCGGCCGACTGGCTGGCGGCACACGCCGGGCCGAACCGCCGCATCAGGGTCGGAGAGGTCGTCCGCACCGCCGACGGCCGGCGCGTCACCCTCGACGGCGACGACTCCATCGTCAGCGCGGCGCCGACGCTGGTGAAGGACGGCCGCATCGACATCGACGCCGCCGCCGAGGGCGTGGTCGACCCCGAATACACCTCCTTCGGATACGCCTGGGCCAACGTCCGCCAGCCGCGCACCATGGCGGGCATCGACCGACGGGGCCGGCTGATCCTCGCGACGGTGGACGGACGGCTGAAGAACGGCAGCGAAGGGTTCACCCTCCACGAGGCCGCCGCGTTCATGAGGTCGCTCGGAGCCGTGCAGGCGATGAACCTCGACGGCGGCGGCTCCACCGCGATGGCCGTCAACGGCACACTGGTCAACCACCCGTCCGACGCGGCCGGCGAACGCGCGGTCGGAGACACCGTCCAGGTGCTGCCGGCGGCGCACTGACGGCCACCCGGGGCCGTGCCCCGGCCCCTCGACGCCGCCGTGCAGACCGGGGCCGTACACGACCCGGTGCCTGTTCGCCGCCCGACTGCTACCGGGTGACCACGACGAGCCGGGGGCTGCGGGTCTGCGTGCCGGGAGCACAGAGCACCACGGCCCAGAACTCGACCGTGTGCGTGGAGCCGGTGTTCCGGGCGACGGCGCGCCACCCGTCGCTGGTCGGTGAGTTGGCGCTCACCACGAGGTCGATACTGCCTGCGTCGAAGGCGTTGTAGCCGCCGCCCGTCGGCACTTGTCCGGGCGGGCACTGGGCCTCGGAACTGCCGGTCCCGCCGGGTGGCAGTACGGCGTGTCTGCCCTCGGCCCAGGTGTAGTCCTCCGCCCGTGGGCCCGTTCCCGTCCCTCCCGGCTGATCGGCTGCGCCGAGGGCGGTGGCCGTCCCGCCCGAGGCGAGAACCGCGACGGTGACCAGGGCGGGAAGCGCGAGGCGTTTCATACCGGACCTTTCGGATTGCAGGAGGGCGACAACCCCGATATGCCCGCTGCGCGAACGGGGTCAGCTCCCGCTCACACGGGCGGAGCAGGCGGAGCACCTGTCGGGAGGTGCTCGGTGCGCCTCCCGCACGGCAGCGGCGGACGCCGTTGTCAGTGGCGGCTCCTATGGTGGACAAGCCGCCATCGCTCAGCACACGGGGGAACCATGTCCGAGACCAGCGTCGTCATCCCGGCGCACGCACCGCATCCGTCGATCGTCCATGACCCGACCCGCCGCGCCCTGGCTCCGGGGCAGCGGCTGGACGGCCACGGCCTGGTCAGCTTCCGCCCGCTCACCGGCCCGGCGCTGCCGACGGTCGGCGAACACCTGGCCGTACGCGGCGGTGACCCGGCCCGGCTCGACGCGGACCTCGCCGAACTGCTGCTGATCGGCCACCTGATCGTGGAGGGGGACGAGGAGGGTGAGGAGGTCGTCCTCGACGGCGCCACCGGCCGGGTGTTCAGCATGTGGCTCTACGAGAAGTCGCCGGACGGCGCGGAGCTGTTCCCGCTGGCGCCGTCGGTCGGAGCGCTGGCCCGCTTCCTCGCCGCGGTGGACGACTTCCGGGGGCTGCGCGGCAGGTTCGCCGGCCTGGCCGGGCGGACGGGCCCCGCGGCGGTGCGGGAGGCGGAGCAGCTGCTGACCGCGGTGTTCACCGAGGAGACGTGGGGCGAGGACGGCTGGGGTCCGGCCGGCCCCCGGTCCGGCTGGGACCATCCGATACCGGTGTTCTGGCGGATCGCGGCGGTGATGCGCCCGCTCGGCCTGGTCGCCGGGCCCGGGCAGGGGCTGGCCCTGGACCTGCCGGAAGGCCTTCTGGAGGAGGAGTTCGGCGCCGGGGGACTGGTGCGGCTCACGGACGACAAGCTGCCACCGGCCCTCGTCCACCCGCCGACCCGCCGCTTCCTGACCGAAGTGGGCCTGCCCTCCGACGGGTTCATGTTCTACGGCCCTGAGCCGGAGCCGCTCCCCACGCTCCCGGAGGACCGGGCCGAGTCGCAGGGCAACCCCCGGCACGCCCACCTGTGGGACGGCTCCGAGCAGTTGCCGCCGGACGCGGAACACCTGGTCGTACTCGGCGGACTGGTCCACGACCTCACGGTCCTCGTCGACGGCCGAACCGGTGCCCTGTTCTTCACGGAGACCGGCGCCGACCACGTCGTCCCCGTCAACGCCGACGTCTCCACGCTCGCCTTCACCCTCTGGCTGCACCAGCGCGAGCAGGCCCTCGACGAGGAGCACGGCTTCACCCGGGACTTCTACCACCAGCTCGCCGACACCATGATCGAGGTGCTGGCCGCGGTCGACCCCGTGGCCTGCCGCCCCACCGAGGGTCCGGACGACCACCGGTACTGGCCGGAGGTCTTCCACGACGAGGCGGGAGGCGTGCTGTGACGGCGTGACCGCCGGACCGGCCTGTGCCGGCCAGGGCATCGTCTTCGCGGACCGGGAGGAGACGACGGCCGGCCGGGGTCGCGCCGTGTACCGGGAGACGGCATGCCGGACACCCCCGCCGAGGAGCGCGGTGGTGACCCCCGCGATCAGCACGCGCCGCCGCCACCGCGCCGCCGGCCGCGGCGCGCGTCCCGGCGCCGTGCCCGACGCGCCAGCGGCTCGTCACGCGGGACCGTCATGTCCGCGTACTCCCTGTCCTCGACCGGACGGGGTCCAGGAAGGCCCGCCACGCCGGCCCGTCCACACCCTCGGGACGCGCCCGACGCCAAGAGCAGACGCTTTGACATGGAGTGCGCTCCAACACCTAGCGTCCCGGGGAAACGATCGACGAGCCCAGGAGGCAGCAGCATGACCGACGTCCCCACCCGGTATCTGGGCGAGCTGGCCGTGTCCGCGCAGGGACTCGGCTGCATGGGCATGAGCCACGGCTACGGCGCCACGGACGACGAGCAGTCGATCGCCACCCTGCACCGCGCCCTCGACCTCGGCGTCACCTTCCTCGACACCTCCGACTTCTACGGCTTCGGCCACAACGAGGAGCTGATCGGGCGGGCCGTCGCCGGACGGCGCGACGAGGTGGTGCTGGCCACCAAGTTCGGCTTCGCCAACCGCCTGGGCGAGCCCACCCTGATCCGCGGCGACGCCGCCTACGTACGCCAGGCGTGTGAGGCCTCGCTGCGCCGGCTCGGCGTCGACCACATCGACCTCTACTACCAGCACCGGGTCGATCCGCGGGTGCCGATCGAGGAGACCGTCGGCGCCATGGCCGAGCTGGTGCGGGCCGGCAAGGTCCGTCACCTGGGGCTGTCCGAGGCCGGCGCGCAGACCATCCGGCGCGCGCACGCGGTGCACCCGATCTCGGCGTTGCAGAGCGAGTGGTCGCTGTGGACCCGGGACCTGGAGGCGGAGGTCGCCCCGGTCTGCCGCGAGCTCGGCATCGGCCTGGTCCCGTTCTCGCCGCTCGGGCGCGGCTTCCTGACCGGCCGGTACTCCACGCTCGACGGACTGGCGGAGACCGACGTACGGCGCAGCCAGCCGCGGTTCGCCGACGGCAACCTCGAACGGAACCTGGCGATCGTCGCGAAGCTGGACGAGCTGGCCGCCGCCAAGTCCGTCACCGCCGGCCAGCTCGCCCTGGCCTGGGTGCAGCACCGGGGCGAGGACGTGGTGCCGATCCCCGGCACCCGGCGGCAGCGGTACCTGGAGGAGAACCTCGCGGCCCTGGACATCGAGCTGACCGCCGAGGACCTCGCCGCCATCGAGGCCGCCGCCCCGGCCGGGCAGATCGCGGGCGACCGCTACGACGCGAACAGCCTCACCTTCGTCAACCGCTGACGCCGCCCGCGCACTCCGCTCCCGGACGGACTCAGGCGGCCCAGCCACCCTGGTAAGCGGTTCGCGTACCGGGGAAGGCTGGCTACACGGCGCATCCGGCCTGCCCCGCCCCGGGGACGAACGCACAGGCCACCCCCGTCGTCGCCGTAAGGGAGGCACACCCCATGCGCTCGATCAAGAGGAGCTCGGCCGCGGCCCTGCTGGGGGCCGCGGCACTGGGCCTGTGGGCCCCGGCCCACGCGGTCGCCGACACCGGTACCGGCGGCGCCGATCCCACCCGGCCATCGGTGTCGTACTGCGGGCCGGACAAGGCCACCGGACTGGCGGTGTCGGCCGACCGGAGCGTGTCCTGCGCCACGGCCCTGCAAGTGGCCGACGTCTACGCCAGGGCCACCTCCGACAAGGGGGCCGCACCCGCGACGGTCCGCGTGGGCGGGACCTCGTGGAAGTGCCAGGAGCGTCAGGGCGACCCGAACCCCTACCGGGAGTGCGTCGACGCGAGCGACAGCGGCCGCCGGATCATCGTCTCCTCCTGACCTGGACAGCAGCGCGGCCGGAGGGCGTCCGGACGGATCAGCGTCTCGGCCACCGTCGACGGGGCACGCAGGGGCCGGTCAGTGGCCGCTGACGGCCGTGCGGGCGGACTCGTCGACGTGGAGGGTGAAGACGTCGGGGCGGGCGTAGTGCCCGGTCGGATCGAAGTCGAAGCGGGCGCGGGCGAGGTCGTCGAGGTCGAGTCCGGCGGTCAGGATGGGAGCGCCCGTAGACATCCCGCGCGAGGGCGGGGGCACGCGGGCCGCGGCCCGTATCCCGGCCAGGGCACGGTCGGCACCGCCAGCGGTTGGCTACGCGGGCTCGCCGGCGGGGAGGCCCGCGCGCGGCGCGGTCGGGCCGCCGGGCCGAGCCGGCCGCCGCGCCGACCGGGACGCCGTCATCGGCCGGGACCGCCTCGACCCGGCCACCGTCCACGCCGGCGACCTGCGCCCGACGGCCACCGAGCCTCCGCTGCCCGTGCCGGCTACTGTGCCGGATCCTCCTCCGCGCTCCGGACCGCCTTCTTCACCGCCTGCTCCAGCTCGTACCGCGACATGCCCTCGTGCGCCGAGTGCTCGGTCACCGCGGCCTGGAACGCCTCGGCCGCCCGTCGCCAGGCCTGCCACTGGGCGTCGTACTCCTCACCGCTCAGGCCGGCCAGCTGTGCGCGCTCCGATTCGGCGGAACGTTCCAGCCTGACCAATTGGTCGGGAATGTCTGCCATACCTGGATGCTATGCACGACGTCACCGACGCGCCCGTCGGCGCCACGGCGGGGCTTCCCGGACTGTGCTCCGGTCGGTTGGATCTGTCCCCTCGGTGCCGCCGGGTCGGCGTGATAGTTTCAAGTTCAACAAAACTGACCCGGAGGAGTCCAGGTTGACCAGTCCCGAACCGGCCGGCAGCACGCGGCGGATCTTCATCGACAAGCAGAGCCCGAAGGCGTACCACGCGCTGGTGCAGACGTCCGAGGCGGTCCGCGCGGTCGCCGCCGACGCGGGTCTGAACCGGGTCCTGGTCGAACTGGTCAACCTCCGGGTGTCCCAGCTCAACGGCTGCGCCTACTGCCTGCACCTGCACACCCGGGCCGCACTGCGGGCGGGCGACACCCCGCAGCGCCTCGGCGTGCTCGCCGCCTGGCGCGAGACCGAGCTGTTCACGCCCGCCGAACGCGCCGCCCTGGCCCTCGCCGAGGCGACCACCGCCGCGGCCGACACGTCCGCGGCCGACACCGCCTGGGCGGCGGCGCGGGACGTCCTGACCGAGGACCAGATATCGGCGGTGGTCTGGGTGGCCGTCACCATCAACGCCTTCAACCGGGTCTCGATCATGAGCCGCCACCCGGTGCGGGCCGAGTAGGGGTTAGACCGGCCGGCGCCGGTCGCCTAGCGTTCGGCGCATGACGGAACGACGCGCGATCCTCAGCGGCTCCACGTTCGAGGAACAGATCGGGTACGCCCGCGCCGTGGTCGACGGGGACTGGGTGCATGTCTCCGGGACCACCGGCTTCGACTACACCACCATGACCATCTCCGACGACGTGGTGGAGCAGGCCGAGCAGTGCCTGCGCAACATCGGGGCCGCGCTGGCCGAGGCCGGGTGCGGCTTCGCCGACGTGGTGCGGGTGCGCTACCTGCTGCCCGACCGCACGGACTTCGAGCCCTGCTGGCCCGTGCTGCGCCGCTGCTTCGGCGAGGTCCGGCCGGCCGCCACGATGCTGGAGTGCGGCCTCGCCGACCCCCGAATGAAGATCGAGATAGAGGCCTACGCCCGCCGCCCGCCCACGGCCCGGGCTGCCACCGCGGGCTGAGCCGCGGCCTCGCTGCGGGTCGAGCGACGACTCCGGGGCTGTCCCTGGGCGGGGTGCGCTGCTGTCGCGGGGTGGGACGGGTCACCGGTAGCCCCGTCCCGCCCGGGCCGGGTCACCGGTCCGCCGTAGCCCGGCCCAGTGGAGTCGCCGCGTCGTCGCGTCGCAGGATCCGGGCCTCGTGTGGCAGCAGCCGGGGGCCGGCCACCACCAGGACCTCGCACCCGGCCCGGTCCGGCACGAAGCGGTGTACCGGCCTGCGGTGCAGCCGGGCGAAGGGGCCACGGCGCCGGGACATGCCGATGACCAGCAGGTCGTCCGGGGCCGAGGCGACCGAGCAGAGCACCGGCCCCGCCGGGCCCCTGACCACCCGCCGTACGATCCGCAGGTCCGCCGGTGGTCCGCCCGCCACCAGGTCGAAGGCCCGCTCCAGCCGCTGCCGGGCGTCGTCGGCCCACAGCCGGGCCCACGAGGTCTCCGGCCGGCGGAGATAGAGCGCCTCGCCCTCCGGTGGCTCCCAGGCCCGGACCGCCACCAGTGTCCGGCCGGTTTCGCGGGCCTCCCGGATGCCGCGGCGCAACGCGGCCAACCCGGCGAGCGAGTCGCTCACCCCGACGACGATCCGCCCTGCCCTCTCATCGCCTGAGCTGTCCTGTAATGCCATGCCGCCCACGTTAGGAAGGCCAACAGCGGCCGGGCAAAGTCCAATCGGCGCAAAGTGGCCTTGTCCGGCACGGCGATCGCGTGGATGGGTAATCCGGTCAATGTCGGGGCGTCGGCCCGTGGGCGAAGGCGCGGCGCGTGTCCGCATTCCACGAGTGGACGTCCGGCATCCGGGCGGTCGCCGTCTCCCGTCACCTGCGCGTGGGGTCCCGGCGGCGGTCACGGCTCCCGCCTGCGGGACCCTGCGTCAAACCGGAGCGCCGATGATCGGCGAAAGTCCGAAACCGACTGCACAGCAGCGCTTTTGAGCGTCCTCATGATTAACCAGTGAACGATCACGGGAAGGTTCCGGGGCGTCGCCGACACGTGATCTCCCCCGGCCCGGTCCGGACCGACGCGTGTCATCCGTCCGCCCCCGAGGGGAGGTGCAGTGATGAAGCTCCTTTTCGCACTCCGCAACCGCGTTGCCGCCGCCAAGAGCCTCAAGGCCAACGCCTGGTACCTCTGGTACTGATCTGTACCGATCGCGCACCGCCGCGTGCGCTGACATCGTTGTCCGGCCGTACCGCGACGCGGTCCGGCCGGGCAGCGGTGCCCCGTCGTCCCCCGCCGTCCGCGCCCCGCCCCGTACCGGAGCAGCCATGCCGCCGTCATCCCCCGCGCGTGCGCGCGCCACCGTGTTCGCCCCGCGGCTCGCCGCGCTCCTCGACGACCACCTGGGCCAGGACGTCTTCCGGCTCGAACCCGACACCGTCGGCGTCGCGGGACACGAGGTCGCCGACCGCATCCTGGCCGCACGCCGGGCGACCGAGGCCGAACGCCCCACCTTCAAGCCGCTGCACGGGCGTTCCATCACCCGCACCGAGGCCTCCACGGTCACCCGCACCATCGGCAACGACGTGCGCGACGCCCTGGCCGGGCCGCTGCCGAAGGACGTGGACCTCGCCGGCCCCTGGCCGCTGACCGGGCACCTCTTCCTGCGCGACCTGATCCTCGGTCAGGACCCGTACCGACTGCGCATGTTGATGAGCCGCACCCTCGAACTCACCCCGAAGCTCACCTGGTCGGTGATCGCCGTCGGCGCCGCCCTGCCCGGCTGGCCCCGGCCGGACGACCGGCTCACCGGCCTCGCGAACCGCGCGGCGCGGGCGCGGGGGTACCAGGAACGGCGGTACGTGATGGGTATGTACCGCAGGGCCGCGGCCCCGTTGTGCTTCACCGTCTCCACGCTGGTGGCCAACGCCCTCTGGCTCGGCTTCCCGTTCGACGACGGCACGTCCCACCGCAACGTCATCCTGGAGTCGCTGCGGCTGTTGCCGCCCTCGTGGAACATCCTGCGCAACGCCTCGCCCGAGTACCCGGCCATAGACGGCCGCATCGGCGAGCGGGACGACGTCCTGCTGCTGCCGCTGCTCTCCCACCGGGACCCCGCCCTCTGGGACGACCCCGACTCCTTCCGCCCGGAGCGCTGGGACCGCCTCGACCCCGACACCACCCCGGGCTACCTGCCCTTCGGGCACTCCTCGGAGCGTTGCTGGGGCCGGCACATGGTCATGCCGCTCGCCGAGCTGCTGCTGGACCTGGTCCGCGACTCCGGGCTGGTGGTCGACCCCGGCCAGCGGGTCGGCCGGGTGCCGCTCCTGGGGCTGCTGGGCGTGGAGGAGGTACGGCTCACGCGGCGGCGCTAGCGGGGAGGGCCGGCGGGGCGAGCCGTCGGCCACCGGGTGGCACAGCCGCGTACGGTCGCCGCCGCGCCGTCGGCACGTGGCCTACGCCCCCGACCCCACCCGCCTCGCCGACGACCGGCCACCGGGCCGTTCCGACCCGCACGACCCCGCCACCTTCGAGGCGCTGCCGCTCGGCGCCGGCGACGGCGCAGGCCTCCGTCTTCGCGACGGGTGGCCGGCAAACAGACCGTGGCCGCCGTGCGGGAGCCGCTGCCCCGGGCGGCCATCGCCGCCGTCCCCCTCATGCGCTGACCCGGCCGTCGTCACCGCCACCGAGCGGCTGCTGAACGCCCTGTCCGTCGTGGAGGACACCGCGCGCCGGGCATCGCCTCCCGCGACACCGCGGAGCGGGAAACGGACGAGCGGGACGTCCGCCCGGAGGAGGAAGGACACCCCGAGCCCGACACGACCGGCGAGGCCACCGACGAGGCCCTGGAGGAACGAGCGGAGTCCGGGGAGGACCCCAGCTGACACCGGGGCGGTCGAAGCCCTCGCAACGGGCCCCCTGGTCCGGATAGGCGCCGGGACGTGCCGGCAGTGCGGCACTCATACTTCTGGCCGGTTTGCCCTGACACGTGCGGGTTACCCCGAGGTGGCCGCGGGCTGGTGCCGGTGACGCAGGGGCAGCCTGCGGTGACAGTCTTCGGGCGCACGGGAGAGTGCTTGTGAACGACATCGCTGTGGCCCCTGGCTCGTATCCCGTCATCGTCCTGGCGCGTGCCGCGACAGAGGGAGACCTGTCGGCGGCGCGGGCGCAGATGGGCTTCTCGCTGGCCTGGCACATCGTGGTGGCCTGCCTCGGAGTCGGCCTGCCGGCGCTGACCCTCCTCGCGGAATGGCTGGGCGTCCGCAGGAACGATCCGGCGTTGCAACTGCTGGCGCGGCGCTGGGCGCGGGCCATGGGCGTGCTGTTCGCCGTGGGCGCGGTGTCCGGCACGATTCTCAGTTTCGAGATGGGGCTGCTCTGGCCGGGGCTGATGGGGCGCTTCGGCCAGGTCATCGGGCTGCCCTTCGCCCTGGAGGGCATCGCCTTCTTCATCGAGGCCATCTTCCTCGGCATCTACCTCTACGCCTGGGACCGGCTGCCGCCCCGCAGGCACCTGCTCATGGGCGTTCCCATCGTGATCGCGGGCACCGCCTCGGCGTTCTTCGTCGTCTGCGCCAACGCCTGGATGAACCAGCCCCGCGGCTTCACACTGCGCGACGGCAAGATCGTCCACGTGGACCCCTGGGCGGCCATGCTGAACCCGGCGAGCCCGCCGCAGACGGTCCACATGATCCTCGCCGCGTTCATGGTGTCCTCCTTCCTGACCGCCGCCGTGTACGCGGTCGCCCTGTTGCGGGGTCGCCGCGACGCCTACCACAAGGCGGGCTTCGCCATTCCGTTCACCGTCGGCGCGGTGGTCACCCCCTTCCAGATCGTGGTGGGTGACTGGGCCGCCCGTTTCCTGGCCGACTACCAGCCGGTCAAACTGGCGGCCATCGAGGGCGTGTACCGCACCGGCTCCCACGTTCCGCTGACCATCGGCGGCGTCGCCGGGCAGGACGGACTGAAGTACGGCCTGGAGATTCCCGACGGTCTCTCCCTGCTGGTCGGATACCGCACGGACACGGTCGTCAAGGGACTGGACACGGTGCCCCGCAGCCAGTGGCCCGCCGTCACCGGCGTCCACTGGGCCTTCGACCTCATGGTCGGCGTCGGCTTCTTCCTGCTGGCCCTCGGCCTGTGGCTGCTCCTGGCGTGGTGGCGCACCCGGCGCTCGGGCGGCGGACTCCTTGACCGGCGTGGGAGCCGTCTGCTCCTGGTGCTCGTCGCGCTCGCAGGGCCTGCGTCCGTGGTGGCACTGGAGAGCGGCTGGACCGTCACCGAACTGGGCCGGCAGCCGTGGATCGTCTGGGGGGTGATGAGCGTACGGGACGCCGTGAACCCCGCGCCCGGCCTGATGGCGGGCCTGTGGCTGGTGCTGGTGGTGTACGCCGCCATGACCGTCGCCACGGTGTACGTGCTGCGCCGCCTGGCTCGTGGAACAGCCGTTCCGGCCGCACCACAGGAAGCGGACGTGCGGAGGTACCCCGTGGTCTGACCAGACGGCACGCGGACTCGCCGGACCATGTCGCCTCGGCCCCTCCCGACCCCACCACCGCCGTCGACCAGCGAACAGAAGTCGTCCTTGGAGGCACCGTGCTCGCCGACACCGCCCTCGCCGTCATGTGGCTCGGGCTGACGTGTTACGCCCTGTTCGGAGGCGCCGACTTCGGTGCCGGTGTGTGGGACCTGCTCGCCGGGGGCGCACGCCGGGGCGAGGCGCAGCGACGACTCATCGAGCACAGCATCGGCCCGATCTGGGAGGCGAACCACGTCTGGCTCATCTTCGTGATCGTGCTGCTCTGGTCCGGTTTCTCGCCGGTGTTCGCCGCCGTGATGTCCACGCTCTACCTGCCGCTGACCCTCGCCGCCCTCGGCATCATCGCCCGCGGCGCCGCCTTCGCCTTCCGCAAGGCCAGCACCGAGCTGTGGCAGCGCCGGCTCTTCGGCGCGTGCTTCGCCGTCTCCTCACTGGTCACCCCCTTCTTCCTCGGCGCCGTCGCCGGCGCGGTCGCCTCGGGACGGGTGCCGGCCGGCCTCGCCGAGGGGAACGTGATCACCAGCTGGCTCAACCCCACCTCCGCGCTCGGCGGTGTCCTGGCCGTGCTGACCTGCGCGCATCTCGCCGCCGTCTACCTGTGCGCGGACGCCGACCGCGAGGGCGAGGCGGAACTGGCGCGGGCCTTCGCCCGGCGCGCGGTGGCCAGCGGACTGGCGAGCGGAGCCGTCGCCCTGGCCGGGATCGCCGTGCTGCACGCGGACGCTCCCCAGTTGTTCCACGGACTCACCCACCGGGCGCTGCCGCTGGTCGTTCTCAGCGCGATCAGCGGTGTCGTGGGCCTCGGCCTGCTGACGCGGCGGCGGTACGTCGCGGCCCGAGGAGCGGCTGCGCTGGCCGTCGCCGCGATCCTGTGGGCGTGGGGCGCGGCCCAGTACCCGGCCATGCTGGTGGGCAGCCTCACCGTGGACCAGGCCGCCTCCCAGCCCGCCGTGCTCTCCGCCTGTCTCATCGCTCTGGCCTGCGGCGCAGTGCTGCTGATCCCGGCCCTGTGGCTGCTGTACGGGACCTTCCAGCGGGCACACACCGCTGACGCTCGATCCAGTACGGTGCCGAGCGGGGAGGGGCGTACCAGGTGACCGTTGCCACCAGGCGGTGCACGAGCTGACCGGCGTGGGCTGCTGGAGCAGGTACCCGACCCCGAGTCCGCACGCCGCCGCCTGATCCGGACGACCGCTGGAACGGGCCGGCCCCCCGCCCGCGCCCTGCGGGACGCGCTGACGGCCGACTGCGGGGCGCCGCCGCCTCGTCACCGTTCCCTGAGCGGCCTCACGTCGTGGAGTGCTGCTCCTCGGCCGGCACCGGCAGCACGATGATGCGCTGCACGGCCCGGCTGAGGACCAGTACGCCCCCCACGATCAGCAGGGCCCCGCAGGCCTCCGGCACGAGCCACCAGCCGGTGCGGATCCGCTCGTCGAAGAGGGTGATCCCCAGGGTCAGGCTGACCACCGCGTCGCCGATGGTCAGCGCGGGCTGCGCGGCCGCCAGCGGGCCGGCCTGCAGCGCGTTCTCCAGCAGCAGCACGGAGGCGACACCGGCGAGTGCGAAGCCGTACGTCTGCCAGGACCGCAGGAACGCCGAGAAGCCGTCGTCGGCGAAGGTGCCGCTGGCCGACTTCAGGAGGGCGGCGGTCAGGGCGTTGCCCGTCGCGGACGCGGCGGCCAGGAGCGCCGCGCGCCGGGCCGGGGAGTGTCCCCGGCCCGCCAGCAGCACGGCCACGGCCATCGCGCCGACGCACAGGCACAGGGCCGGGATCCACCGAGCGAGGGGCGCGTGATCGGTCGCGCCGTGCGGGGCGGCCGCGACGAGCAGCACGGCCAGGCCCGCCACACAGCCGCCCACCCCCCACCAGCCCCAGTGGGGCAGCCGCCGGTGCATCAGCGGCGCGGCGACCAGCAGGGCGAACGGCAGTTCCAGGATGAACAGCGGCTGGACCAGCGCGAGCGGGCCGTTGACCAGCGCCAGGCTCTGGAACAACGCGGCACAGATCACGCCGGCCATGCCGATCACCCAGAAGGGCTGGCGCACCAGATCCGCGAGCAGCCGGAGCCCGCTGCGGCTGCTCGCCGAGGCCGCCTTCCGCTGGAACGCGGTGCCCACGGCGTTGCTCGCCGCTCCCGCGACGGCGAACGCCGCGGCCAGTTCGATCACGACCATCTCCTGCCTGCCGGCAGCCCTCCACGAGGAGGAACGGATCCCTCCAGCCTACGAAAGCCCCCGCCGAGCCGCTCCGGCCGACAGGTGGGGATGAGGGGCGTACGGGCGACCGTGCCGGGTGGCCGGGGACCCGCGTCGGGCGGGCGGCGGCTGCGTGGGGGGGCGTCGGCTGCGGTGGCTGCGTCGGGTGGGCGGGTGACCGGTGTCGGCCGGGCCGTGCCGGGTCGGACGGGTCACCAGAAGTGGTCGGGGCCACCGGTGCCGTCGGGGCAGCGGGCCGGCCGAGGTCGTCGGGCCGGCGGGGTCGGCCGGGTCAGCCGGACTCGTCGAGTCGGTCGGCTGGTCGGCGGGTTGGACTGGCCGAGGTGGCCGGACTGGTTGGGGCGGCCGGGGCAGGCGGATGCCGAGGTCGTCGGGCTGGCAAGGCCGGCGGGGTCGGCCGGACTCGTCGAGTCGGCCGGCTGCTCGGCGGGTTGGACTGGCCGAGGCGGCCGGGCTGATTGGAGCGGCCGGGGCAGCCGGATCCGGCGGGCCGGCCACGGCAGAGGGATCTGCCGGCCCGGCCCAGCGCCACGCCCCGGCCCAGGATCACGCGGTGGCCCGGTCGGTCGTGCGGAGGGCCGTTTCGGCCTCGTGCACGCGCCATTCCTCCACGGTGTTCTGCTGGTGTTCGGCCCGGTCGAGGAGGGTGTCGAGCAGGATGGGGTCCAGGCGCGTGTCGGCCGCGGAGAGCCGGCGCAGGGTGGTCCACCCGGCCGCCTTGCCCTCCACGCCCAGCCGCAGCGCCTCCAGTTCCAGCACGGTGCTGAGCGGAGAGCGCCGGACCACCCGGCCGTTGCCCTTCAGCCGGCCCGCCTTCTCGGCCGCCCAGCCGGCCCAGACCTTGTAGCGGCGCACGGGGACGTCCAGGTCCCGCATGATCTCCAGCAGCGTCGCCCGGTCCTCGGCGATCTCGGCGGCCACGCCACCGATGGCACGGCCGAGCGCGGTACCGCGGGAGGCACGCGCCAGATGGCCGACCCGCTGGGTGCCCGCGGTGGCGCCGGCGAGGTGGTCGTTGAGATAGATACCGAGCAGCTTCATGTCGGTGCCGCCGGCGGACTGCGGCCGGGGCGTACGGGACCGTACCGGTCCGTTCATGACGGTCCTCCTTCGTTGCTTCCGCGGCTTCGGGCGGGGGAGCGCACGGCGTCCGGCCGCGCGCGGCACGCTCACCGTCGTGGTGACGCGTACGAGGCTCGGGGCGCGGGGCGCCGAGCCGAAACCGAACCGGACGGCGGGCTCGACCGGGGCGAGCGGGCCGAGGTCGCGCCCTTCGTGGACGGCGCTCACCGCGGTGATCCGGTGCAGATCGCGGGCGCCGTACCACTCGCGCCGGCCGCCGCCCGCGCTCCCGCGGGTCCGCGCCCCGAGCAGCACACGGGCCGGCGGATCGGTCAGCGCCGTCCAGCCGGTCCGGGCGGCCAGCGCTCCGGGCACGGCCCTCAGCAGCATCCCCGGCAGACTCCTGCGGCCGACGGTGAGGCGCAGGTCGAGCAGCGTACCGGCGGTCACCGTCCAGTGGTCGCCGCTGACGCGGACCCGTACCGGCACGATCCGCACCTCGTCGAAGGCGTAGGTGCCGGCGATGAAGTCCGCCGTGCGCCGGGTCGGGGCCAGCAGCAGGCGGTGGCCGTCCTCCCGCTCCAGCATCACGTCGCTGAACGGGCCGAACGGCGAGCAGGGCCAGTGGCCGAGCACCACGCGGGTCCCGGACGCCGTACCGACACCGGCGATCCAGCCGTCGAAGCGCAGCCGGGCGGGGCCCGGTGGGGCCGCGTTCATCCGTCCGGGGCGGCGCGGTGGGGGGGCCGGCCGCGGCGCCGTACCGGGTGCGAGACGCCCAGGCGCACGTTCCGGACCCCGTCCGAGAAGTGCACGATGGGCTCCGTCACGGGCGGGGGCAGCCCCGCGACCAGGGTGACCGTCTCCGACAGCGCGTCGAGACGCGCCTCGCGCAGGGGCCACGGGGCGTGTTCGACGGGGGTCTCCCAGAGGGCGCCGAGCTGCCGGGTGAAGGCCCGCCAGCGCGAGGTCAGCCACACGTCCCGGCGGCTGGGCCGGATCGGTTCGCCCGGCCGGACCGACAGGCGGTACCGGGGCCCGTTGCCCCGCCGCGCGCCGCTGTAGGCCACCACGCCGTCGCGCCGCGCCAGCTCCAGGCGGCCGACGTGGTACGGCACCCCCACCGCGCGGGCGGCCAGCATCACCGGGCTGGCCACCTCGATGGACAGGAACCACAGCCCCTGCCCGCCGTCGGGGCCCCGCACGTAGGTGCGCAGGTTGGTCTCCGCGAAGGGGGGCAGGGCGGCGGGCGAGCCGGGCGGGCGCACACCGGCCATGACGAACGGCGTGAGGCTCACCCACGCCGAGCCGTCGTACGTGTCCACGGCCAGCCCGCGCGGGAGGAGCGGCTGGATCCGAGCGGGCGGGTAGGCCCAGTGCACGAACGTCTGCGTCAGCCAGTCGGCCCGCAGCTCCGGCACGTACACACGGTGAGGGGGTCCATACGAGACCACGGGCACCGACTCCCCCGGAGCGCGGCCCCGAAACCCGGCGCGCCGCGGCACGGGGTGTTCAGCCGCCCCACACGGACCAGGACGCCGTTCCGTGCGCGGACGCCAGGACGCCGAGCAGGACCAGGTCCGCGATGCCCAGTCCCAGCCCGAGGAAGGCGCGGAACCGGCGTGGGGTGTCCCGGCGCAGGGCGATGACGGCCAGCACGATGGCGATGGGGCCGAGGAGGAGGTTGAGGACGAGCAGCCCGACGAGTCCGAGGACGAAGGAGGCCACGGCCATGCCCTCGGTGTCCCGTCGGCCCGTCCGGTACGACGGAGGAGCGGTCAGCCGCATGTCAGACCCTCCTCGTCCGGTTGCGCCGGCGCCGTTCGCGGCCCGCGAAGACGACCAGCCAGACGGCGATGAGCGAGCCGAGCACCAGCGTGAGCGGCCAGGGGAGATAGGCGGCCGTTCCCACGACGAGGCCCAGCAGGAGCAGGGCGACGACCAGGAAGAGCACGGCTACCTCCCCGCTCCGCCGACCGTCGCGGCGGTGACCGGGCACGGCGGTCGTCGCACCGGTGCCGTCGGCTGCTTGCTCGGCTGCTGCTGGGACCGTCGGGTCCGCCTCTTCAACGCGTTCATGACATCGCGGGTTACCCGCGAGCGCCGTCTCACGCGCCCTTCCCGACGGGTCGTCAGCGGCACCGTCCCCGGCTCAGCTCGCGCGCGTGCCGCCACCTCGGCGGATACGGCCCAGCAGGTCCCGGTGGTAGGCGGCGAGTCGGCCGGCCGGCACCGGGGCGGGGCTGCCGGCGAGGGTGTACCAGGTGTCGCTGCCGGAATGCTGGATGGCGACCCGCGCACTGTGGCCGTCGGCCAGGAGGATGGTGGCGACGGTGAGGTCGCCGGTGATGACGCCGACCTCGTCGGTCATCGCCCCGCCGGGTCCGGCCGTGACCCGGTCGACGTAACTGTTGATGCTGGGAGGGTTGTTCATGGGGCGCAGGTTTCCACCTACCCGGCCGGGATGCCCCGCACCGCGCAGGTGTCACCCGCGGGTGTCCCCGCGTTGGGCGTGCGGCCGGCCCTCAGCCGAACAGCGGGAGCCGGTCCGCCGCCGCACCCAGGGCGGCGCGTTCGGCGTCGGTCGGTGCGGCCCGCCCGGTGCCCAGGCGCGCGTACCGCTCGTCGCTCCAGTCCGCCGGGGCGGCCCGGCCGAGCAGGCCGTCCAGCGTGGCGCGCACCGCCGTCAGGCCCTCGGGCGAGGGTCCGGCGGCGAGCGGGAGGCCGACGGTCAGGTCGAGATGGTGGACGGTCGCCTCCACCGCCAGCGTGGTGATCAGGTCGCCGGCCGTCAGCACGTGCCCCTGGGTGGCCACGCGCCGGGCCGGATCGGCCGCGTCCGCCGCGTGCACGGCCGCCGCCAGCGTCTCCAGATACAGTTCCTGCAACTGACCGAAGACCAGGAACATGCTCCCGTTCACCCGCGCCCAGCGCCGCCCGTTCGCCGCGCCGGCGGTGTCCGGCCGCCAGTCCCGCCAGTACGTCACCGCGTCCCGGTCGACGGGCTCGACCGACGGCGTGTGCAGGGCCACGAGACCGCGCTGGGCGTCCTGCAGACAGTGGAAGACGAGGTCGCGGACCGCCCAGCCCGTGCAGCCGGTCGGCAACCAGGACTCCTCGTCACCCAGCCCCGCGACGACGGCCGAGGCGGCCTCGTAGGCGGCGCGCAACGTCCGTGCCGGCGCCGTGCCGTGCGCCATGCTCATGTGAACTCCCCGGAGTGTGCTGCGATTGCGGGCGGCTGCGGCGAGGCCGAGGGCGGCCAGGACCTCCACCGCCTCGGTGACGCACGTACGTCCGTGTACCCGCCCGCAGGTTCGCCCGCGCCCTGCGGTACGCCCGCCGACCGGGAACCTCCGCCTTGGCGTTCTGCTGGTCCCGGCGGGGCCTCCCCCCGTTCACCCGGAACGCGCACGTCTGCGGCGGCCCAGCGGTCCCATTCTGGCAAGGGTGGCAGGGTCTGTCCGGCCGAACGGTCAACTGCGCACGGCTGGACGCCCGTTCACACCCGGCTGGAGGTCGCCGTGTCCGCGGACAGTCGCTGGGCGACGTAGATCGGCACGACCGACAGCAGGACCAGGACGGCGGCCACGACGTTCACCACCGGGGCCTGCCGGGGGCGGGTCATGTTGCCGAAGATCCAGATGGGGAGGGTCTCGATGCCCGGCCCCGCGGTGAACGTGGTGACCACGATCTCGTCGAAGGACAGGGCGAAGGCGAGCAGGGCGCCCGCGAGCAGCGCGGAGCGGACGAGCGGGAAGGTGACGTCGGCGAAGGCGCGGAAGGTGGTGGCGCCGAGGTCCATGGCGGCCTCCTCGTAGGAGGCGGCCGTACGGCGCAGCCGGGCCACCACGTTGTTGAAGACCACGACGATGCAGAAGGTGGCGTGGCCGACGATCACGGTGAACAGGCCGAGGCCCACGCCGAGCGGCGCCAGGACCGTGCTGAACGCCGAGTTGAGGGCGATGCCGGTGACGATGCCGGGCAGGGCGATGGGCAGGACGACGACGAAGGAGACGGTGTCGCGGCCGAAGAAGCGGTGCCGGGCCACGGCGAAGGCGATCAGGGTGCCGAGGACCAGTGCGAGGGCGGTGGCCCCCAGCCCCGCCTTCACCGAGGTCCACAGGGCCGCGCGGGCACCGGCGTTGTGCGCGGCCACCGACCACCAGTGCGGGGTGAGCCCCGACGGCGGCCAGCTCGCGCTGCGGTCGGGGTTCAGGGAGTTGACCAGGACGAGCAGCAGCGGGACGTAGATCACCGCGAACCCGAGCCCGGCGCCGATGCGCAGGGCGATGCGCGCGGGGCGGCTGAGATGCATGGCGCTCTTCTCCTCCAGGTTCTGCACGTTCTCCGGGTGTGCGGGCTACAGGCTGTTGAGGGCGCCCGTGCGGCGGATCGCCAGCAGGTACAGAACGATCACGGCGACGGGCACGGTGCCGAGCGCGGCGGCCATGGGCAGGTTGAGTTCGATGTTGGAGTACACGAGGTTGCCGATCAGCTGCGTCTTGCCGCCGACGATCTGCACGGTGATGTAGTCGCCGAGGCTGAGCGAGAAGGTGAACACCGAGCCGGCGGCGACCGAGGGCAGCACCATGGGCAGGACGACCGAGCGGAAGGTCCGCCCCGGCCGCGCCCCGAGGTCGGCGGAGGCCTCCAGCAGGCTGGCCGGGAGCTGCTCCAGGGCCGTGTGGAGGGGCAGGATCATGTACGGCAGCCAGAGGTAGGTCAGGGTGAGGACCGTGGCGGGCAGGCCGTAGCCGGGGCCGCTCAGCCCGAACGGCGCGAGCATCCAGTCGGCGAGGCCGCCCTCGGAGAGGATCAGCCGCCAGGCGTACACCTTGACCAGGTAACTAGCCCACAGCGGGGTGAGGATGGCCACGACGAGCAGCGGACGCCACTTCGGCCGGGCCACGCGGGCGGTGTAGAAGGCGAGCGGGAAGGCGATCACCGCGCACAGCACGGTCACCGCGAGGGCCACCCCGACGCTGCGCAGGACGACCTGGCGGAAGACCGGGGTGGTGAACAGCGCGTGGAAGTTGTCCGTCGACCAGACCTTCACCACCTGGGAGGTGAAGGAGTTCGTGGTCCAGAAGGCGGAGACGAACAGGACCGCCAGCGAGCCGAGGTACAGGACGGTGAGCCACAGCAGCGGGGCGGTGAGCAGGAGGGCCAGGCGCAGCCGGGGCCTGCGGTGCAGGGTTCCGGCGAGCCGCCGGGCGGTGCCCCGGCCGGCGGCGGTCGGCACGTCGGTCGGCACGGCTCAGCCCTTGATCTCGGTCCAGGCCTGCACCCACTTGGCGTACGGCACGCACGTCACGTCCGTGCGGCCGTCCAGGCACTGCTCGATGGGCGTGTTCCAGAAGGCGATCCTCTTCCAGTAGTTCTCGTCGGCGGCGTGGTAGACGGTGCAGAAGTTCTTGTCCGCGGTCTGCGCGCACGCCTTGGAGTTGGCCGGTGCCTCGCCGAAGTACTCGGCGACCTGGGCGTTGACCTTGGGGGAGACGATCCAGTCGAGCCACTTGTAGGCGCAGTTGGGGTGCTTGGCCTTCGCGGAGACCATCCAGGTGTCCGACCAGCCGGTCGAACCCTCCTTCGGGACCAGTGCCTTGACCTTCGCGCCCTCGGCGGCGGCGAGGTTGGCGATGACCTGCCAGGTCGTGCCGACCACCGAGTCACCGCTCTTGAAGGCGGAGACCTCCTTCAGGTAGTCGCTCCAGTACTCGCCGACATTCGCGTTCTGCTGTTTGAGCAGCGCCACGGCCGCGTCGAACTGCTTCTGGTCGAGGGCGTAGGGATCCTTGATCTTCAACTCGGGCTTGGTGGCCTTCAGGTAGAGGGCCGCGTCGGCGATGTAGATCGGCGAGTCGTACGCGGTGACGTGCCCCTTGTACCGGGAGGCGTCGTCGAAGACGGCGGACCAGGAGGTGGGCGCGGGCGTCACCTTCGCGGTGTCGTACATCAGCAGGTTGGCGCCCCGGCCGTGCGGGATGCCGTACATCGTCCCCCGCACGGAGTTCCAGGCACCGTTCTTCAGCCCGCTGAAGACGTCCCGGTAGTTGGGGACCAGGTCGGTGTTGACGGGGGCCGCGTCACCGGAGGCGATCAGGCGCAGGGAGGCGTCGCCGGAGGCGGAGACGGCGTCGTACTCGCCGGTCTTCATCAGTTTGACCATCTCGTCCGAGCTGGCGGCGACCTTGGAGTGGACCTGGCAGCCCGTCCGCTTCTCGAAGCCGGAGACCCAGTCCGCCTTGGGGTCGTTGGAGCCGTCCTCGACATAGCCGGCCCAGGCGATCAGGTTGACCTGGCCCTCGGTCGCGCCGAGCTTCGTCGGCGCCTTGAGGTCGGGCGGGTTGAGGCCGGTGGCGGACGGACCGCCGGAACCGGCGGAGTCGCAGGCGGCGGCGAGCAGCAGCGCGGCGGCGCAGACGGCCGAGGAGCGCAGGGTACGGGTGAGGCGCACGGCGTTCTCCAGGGGTGGGGACGGTGTCAGGAGGGCAGGCGGACGGCGTGCCGGCGGTGCCACTGGAGGCGGACGCGGGTGCCGCGGTAGGCGGCGACGTCCGCGGAGGAGGTCTCCAGGTTCTGCTGGAGCGCGGTGAGCCGGCCGCCGCCGTCCAGGTCGACCAGGAAGCGGGTGGCGGGGGGGGGGGGGGGGGGCGGCGGGGGCGGGGGCGGGGTGGGGGGGTGGGGGGGGGGGGGCGGGGTCGGGGGGGGGGGGGAGGGGGCGCG